>PXDN01000172.1 GCA_003566375.1 Opitutia bacterium | reverse complement strand
ATGTTACCTTTCGCCAATTCTCTTCAAGCGTCAGAAGCACCTCCTCGCTTTTCTCAAGGCCCTCGGCGGAGAGGCCGGTCACTTGGATTATCACTGAGCAATGTCACCGCCACTGTGAAGCAGAAGCATTGGAAAAGGAGTTCGGCGTCACATTTTCCCCAAAACACCTTTGAACCCCGACGCCCCATGCCCCGCGAACGAATCCTGATCACAGTTTAGACCTACCCCACACTTTCGAAAAAGTATGGCGAGACGGTTTGCACCGCCGGGGTGAGTTTTCATGTTTCAGTCTTCAGGCTTCAGGTTTCAGGTTCAGGTTTCAGGCCTCCGGCTTCAGTCCTGCCCTTTGGGCTCGATTTTCCAAATGCATTGTCATTTATTGGTTCCATATCCGCGTGTTGGTGACGCAACCACTTGGCACTCATTTCGCACAAATCATGAATCTGGTTTTTCTTGCTCAACGAATCCGGGAAATCCGCCGCAAGCGCGGAATGACTTTGGAGCAACTGGCTGAACGCACCCAGTTGACCCAAAGCGTTCTCTCGAAAGTGGAAAACTTTCGGGTCACGCCGTCATTGCCCGCCTTGAGCCGCATCGCCGGCGCCCTGGGGGTTACCATGGCCGATCTGGTCACTGGAATCGGAGAAAAGCCGCGCCTGGTCATCGTGCCGAGCGCGGACCGCCATGTTGTGGAAAGGGACCGCCCGCGGTCCGACATCGTCTATTACTCCCTAGCGGCCTGTCATCACGCCAAATTGATGGAGCCGCTCCTGTTGGACGTTCCGCCGGGTGAACCCCGCAAGGAGGCCCTCCCCCACGAAGGCGAGGAATTCATCATGGTGATGAAAGGCACGGTGGAGTTGGAATACGGGGACCAGCGCCACCGGCTATCCCAAGGCGACTGCGCTTACCTCGACGCCGCCGAACCGCACCGGCTGATCAACCCGGGAAAAACCAACGCCTCGGTCTTGTGCGTCTTTTCCGGTGACAAGGGCATCTGAATCGGAGCAGGGCGGGATCATTTATCAGAGGGACGAAACCCTCAACGTTCGGATTCCACCGGAACCCCTTGCTATTCGCGGCGGGCTTTGTTCGATTGCCCTTTGCGCTTATGAACACTTCCGCCAACGAACCTGAAGGCATCCTCCTGGTTGACAAACCGCAGGGGCTGACCTCGCACGACGTCGTCGCCCGCATGCGCCGCGCGCTCGGCATGAAACGGATCGGCCACGCCGGCACCCTCGACCCGATGGCCACCGGCCTGCTTATCCTGCTGATCGGCAAGGCGACCAAGGCGTCCCAGCACATTCTCGGGCTCGACAAGGTTTACGAGGGCACCATCAAACTCGGGGAAACCACCGACAGCCAGGACGCGGATGGGGCAATCATGGTGACCAGCCCCGTCCCGCAGTTGACCGAGGACGAGGTGAAAACACAGTTGGCCGGTTTTTTGGGCGACCAATACCAAACACCTCCGATGCACTCCGCCATCAAGATCGCCGGCGTGCCGCTCTACAAAATGGCGCGGAAGGGCAAAGAGGTGGAACGCGAACCGCGCTTCATCCGGGTCAACCGGTTTCAGTTAAACCGTTTTGAATCGCCGCTGATCGACTTCACCCTCTCCTGCACCAAGGGCACCTACGTCCGCACCATCGCCCATGACCTCGGTCAGCGGATCGGCTGCGGCGCCCACCTGTGCGCCTTGCGGCGGACCGCCAGCGAAGCGTTTCACGTGAAGGACGCCCTCCCCTTGGAGGAACTGACGGCCATGGACACCCGCGCCCTTGCCAAACGGTTGATTCCGGTGCCGCTGGCCCTGGCCCGCGCCCGGGGTTGACGAAGGCCGTTCGGCATCAGAAGGTCATCGGTCAAGGCCCGATGCCACCACTCGGCTCAGCGAACGGTCAGGGTGAACTCCGTGAGGCGCGGGGCGGCGTCCCCATCCGTCTCCGGCCCGATTTGGTGTTTCACCCAGACGCGCCGGTTCATCAGGTTCGCGCCGTCGGCCAGCGACGGAACTTCCCCACCGTTTTCCGCCCGCCGCCACTCCCGGGGCAACTCACGGTCCGATGAGGAAACCCCGATCCAGACCGAAACCGTGTCCGCCTCTTCTCCGTTGGTCTCCCAGGAAACCCGGCTTTCGCGCAACGCGCGGATGCCCGCGAAATGGATCGGCTGCGACAGCCGGAATCCGGGTTGGCCGCGCTTGACCCAGGAGGCCCCTTTGATTTCGCCGTGATGCCCGTCGGGGCCATGATCGCGCACGGTGTCACCCTCGCCTTCATTCATTTTCCAATAAGCGACCAATCCCTCTGCATCACCCGTCACATGACGGTGGCGGTTCAGGCGGATGTCGGCCTCGCTCATGGCGGTGTTCCAGAGACGGTGTCCGCGGGATAACCCATCGAACCAGCGCGCGTCCCGAAAACCCCGCCCGATGGCGTAGGGCTGGTCGGGATCGCCGGAAAAAGCCACGCCCGACCGGGTATGCGCCAAGCGACCGTTCAGGTAGGTCCGCTCCTCGCCGGCGTCATACGCCACCGCGACATGATGCCAGGCATCCGTTTCCCCGACGGGCGCCGTTCCCCACCAGGCGTTACCCAAGGCCACCCGCAGGGTTCCTTCGTCATCGTCGAGCTGGGTGTAAAAGCGGGGACTGGAACCATCCACGCCCGAGGAGCCGGTGTTCTCACCAAACGAACGGTAGTTCTTCCAAAATTCCCACGTGAAGCTGTTGCCCAGAGTGGACTCGCCGGGCACAAACGTCGTGATCACATGGTCGCCGTCGCCGTTAAACGTCAGCGTGGCGGCTTCCGCCAAGCCCAGGCCCTCTTCGGTGACGACGGT
>PXDN01000040.1 GCA_003566375.1 Opitutia bacterium | reverse complement strand
GACCCCTTTTCTTCCCAGACCCCTTTTCTTCCCAAGGGCCGACCCCTTTTCTTCCCTTTTCTTCCCGCTGACCCCTTTTCTTCCCGCCCGAGGGGGCCGCCCGGTTACGGGCGAGTCCCACCTCTATGGTTAGAGAATGATGCGTTGATATCATTGACTATTTGGCTTCATGAGCCATTTTTACGGTATGTTGCCGGATGTTAAAACGATGACAAAAAAAGAGAAGTTGCTCACAATGAGGAGCTTGTGGGAGGACATGCGGGAAAGCATCAACATGGCCCCTGAAAGTCCTGAAATTATTGAACTACTGGACCAGCGAGCGGCTCGGGTTGAATCAGGCGAGGCAGAGCTTTGGGACTGGGACAAAGTGAAGGGAACCATTGGTCGTCCATGAAGAGAATCAGGATTTCATCAGATGCCTTATCCGATCTGAATGAAGGATTTCTTTTTTACGAGCAGCAAGACCCAGGCCTTGGAGATTATTTTACGTCTTGTTTGCGGGCGGACATAGAAGAACTCAGAATAACAGGTGGGGTGCACCGGATCGTTCATCGCCAGTTCTACCGAAGTTTATCCCGCGTATTTCCCTACGGAATATTTTACACTTCCGAGGAAGAGACGGTCACAGTCTATGCAATCGTCGACCTGAGACGCGATCCTGAGTTCATCCGTCGACACCTCGAAGAATTGAAGACCCAACCCTGAAGGTTCACTCAACGCGGACAAGCCGCGTGAGTGAGATCGACGTTGGTGCGCCAAGCCGAAGCAAGGCGCTTTTTGTCCGGTGGGTAAGCACGCCTGCTTTGAACGTTCATAGTCATGTCTTTTCTCCCGGTTCCCCTGAGGTGACACATTCTTCCACGGTTTCCGCGCGGCGAATTCCGGGATCGGATTTTCGGATACACCGCGCGAACCGGTGGCGAATGCGGCGTGTTCTGGACGTCACGGGCGATTGCAAAAAGAGGGTTGAGGCTGCCGCCGGTCCGGGTATCGTTTCAACTTTCGCGGAACCGGCGAATTCACGTTGCATCCCGCGTTTTTTTTGGAGACCGACCCATGAGTGATTATCCGATACCCGACATTCCTCTCGAGGACGAGTTTAACGACGTGCTGGCGAAAACCTTGAAAGGACTCGACATCGCCCCACGGCTGTTGGCCGAACAAACCGGCTTGGAGGCCGACTGCCTGAAGGCGGTGCTGGGGGGAGAGTTTGACGGGGAGATCGTCCGCCGGGCGGCCGGGCCCCTGCGCCTCGGCGCCGAAGCCCTCCTGCGGCTCGGCCGCCGGGAATGGAAGCCAAAACCGGCGGGACCGCTGCCGGGATTTGCCATGGCCAACACCGTGTTTGGCGACATGACGGTCAACGCTTATGTCGCTTGGGACGTGGACTCGCGCGAGGCGCTGGTGTTCGACAGCGGCGCCGACGCCGGGCCGCTGCTGGAGGTGATTCACAAGGAGAAACTCCGCGTCGTCGAAATTCTCCTGACCCACACCCACCGGGATCACGTCGCCGATTTGGATCGGTTGGTTGGGGAGACCGGAGTGACTCCGCGGGCTCACACCAAGGAGGACTTTTCGGGAGCCGAGCCGTTCCGGGAAGGGGAGCGGTTTGCGGCGGGCAAACTTTCGGTGGAGACGCGGGCAACCACCGGCCACGCGCGGGGAGGCGTTACCTTTGTCATCAGCGGACTGGCGCGGAGAGTGGCGGTGGTCGGCGACGCGGTTTTCGCCGGGTCCATGGGCGGCGGAATGGTGTCGTTTGAGGAGGCTCTGCGCACCAACCGGCAAGCGATTTTCACCCTGCCCGACGACACCATTTTGGCACCCGGCCACGGGCCGTTGACCACGGTGGGCGAAGAGAAGGCGAACAACCCGTTTTTTCCGGAGTTTCAATCATGAATCCCCGCGAAACCAAAATCGGATTTGTCGGAGTCGGGCGCATGGGGGCCAACATGGCCCGCCGCCTGCGGGATTTGGATTACGCCGTGACCGCGGTTTTCGACGCGCGGCCGGAGGCGGCCGACGGGTTGGCGAAGGAGATCGGGGCGGAAACGCCCGACGATCTTGCCGGGGTAACCGCGCGGGCCGACGTGATTTTCACCGTGGTCACCGATGACCGGGCGATGCTCGGACTTTTCCCCGAATCCGGGGATTCCCTGCTGCGGGAGGCGCAAGGAAAGGTTTTCATCAACTGCGCGACCGTCACGCCCTCCGTCCACGTGGAGGTGGAAAAGCGCGCCACGGCGGCGGGAGCGGAAACAATTGAAGCCTGCATGGCCTCCAGCATTACCCAGGCGCGGGAGGGAAGTTTGTTCCTGATGTGCGGAGGCCGCTTGGAAACCTTTGAGCGGATGGAGCCGTTGTTGCGCGATCTCTCCGCCGATTTGCGCCACGTCGGCGAGACCGGGCGGGCGGCCCAGGTGAAGACGCTGGTCAACATGGTCATGAATATCAACACGGCGGGGCTGGCCGAAGGGTTGGCCCTTGGGGACGCCCTCGGCCTCGACCTGAACCGGTTGCGGGAAATTTTCGCGCTGACGGGAGCGGCCTCCCGCGTGTTGGAGACGGACGGGGAGGATATGCAACAGCGCGACCATGCCTGCTTCTTTTCCGCCGCCCACGCGGCCAAGGACAGCGGCATCGCCCTGGCTTTGGGAGAAGCGGAGGGCTTGCGGCTCCCTTTGGCCAAAGCGACCAAGGAACAATACGACCGCATGGTGGCGGCCGGCTTGGGCGACCTTGACAAATCAGGCGTTGCCGAGATGACTTTCCGTGACCGGGGAAATTCCGGTCCATCCAAAACTTGAATACAGTTGTGACATCCCGCGGTGGTCAAGCATTTGGCTCCGCCCTATGAAGCGCGTCTGCTGACCCGTCCAGACTTGGTGCGCCGGGCGAGGCAATTTCACCTGCGGCCTTTCAACGGACACCACTGCCAGGTTCCCGTCACCAATGGCCGCGGCCAGATCACTCCGGAGTTCGAGCAGTGGCTGCCGTTTGCGGAGAAAGTCATGGAGACGTGGCTTGGCGATCCGGCCAACCGGGAGGCGGAGTTTTTCGCCATGCCGGAGATGGGGCCGGTTTCCGGCGGCTACAACCTCAGCATCCTGCCCAACAGTTGGAAGGAGGCCGTCCGGCTGCGGGATATTTTGGACCAAAGTTGGCGCAAGCTGGTGCGGCGGGTCTCCCGTGCCCGCGCGAAAAAGGGATGTTGATCTTTGCCAAGGGGCGGGAGGTCGCCTTTCGGCGGTTTCGGCTTACAGTACGTTGCGGACGACACGGAGGTCGTCCCTCCACATCAACCTAAATGGAGTTCAAAACTCCTCCGACTCGGGCGCGTCGAATCCGCCCCGGTTGGCCGGGAGTTCGTGGGGCAAACAATAGAAATAGGCCATCAGCCACCAGCAACGGGAAGTCCGGTAAAACAGGATCGGAAACCCGACCGCTCCGATGAGGGCCAGCCCCACCGCCGCGTTTGGCGGAATCCATCCCCGCAGCGCGGCCACGAGAACGGGGGTGAGAAAGGCCACCAGCGTTACCCCGTAATTGAGGGACATGCTGCCGAGGAAAAACCCCTCGCCGCGTTCCAGAACCATGCCGCAATCGGGGCATTTGCGATGAAGGGCAAACCGGCCTTGAAACAGGTTGTGGCCCCCGCAGTTCGGACATCGGTGGAAAACCCCGCGCCAGAAGATCACCTTGCGGGAAATGACCAATGGCGGGGACTCGGGTTCTTGCTTCATGGCGGGTGGTGAAAAAACAAAACGGGCGGAACCGAAATGCCGGCGCCGCCCGTTTGGCTACTCAAATTACGTTTCGCAAGACGGCGGCTCAGGCACCGAGCTGATAGCGCACGAAGCGCTTCACCACGATGTTCTCGCCGAGCTTGGCCACTCGTTCGTTCAGCAGGTCGCGAACCGTTTGGTCCGGGTTTTTCACGAACGGCTGATCCATCAGGCAGATCGAGGAGAAATACTTGTCGAGTTTCCCCTGCACGATCTTCTCAATGGCGTGCGCCGGCTTGTCGGTGACTTGGGAAGCGGCGATTTCCTTTTCTTTCTCCACCTCGGCGGAGGGAACCTCGTCCCGCGTCACGCAGGTCGGCATGGCGGCGGCGACTTGCAGGCAAAGATCCTTGGCGAGGGCTTTGAAGTCGTCAGTTTTGGCCACGAAGTCGGTTTCGCAGTTGATTTCCAACAACACGCCGACCTTGCCGCCCAAGTGAATGTAGGACTCGATCAAGCCTTCGCTGGTCGCCCGGCCCGCTTTTTTGGCGGCGGTGGCGATCCCGCTTTTGCGGAGAATCGTTTCCGCGTCCTCAATGCTGCCTTTGGCCTCGGTGAGGGCTTTTTTGCAGTCCATCAGGCCGGCGCCGGTCTTCTGCCGCAATTCGTTTACCAATTTGGCGTCGATTACTGTGCTCATGATTAAAAGGTGTTTACCGGAGCGGATTACTCCTTGGCTTCCCCGTCGGTTTTCTTGGGAGCGGCTTCGGGTTCAGCCTCAACTTTGGCCTCGGGTTCGGCCTTGGCTTCGGGTTCGGCCTTGGCTTCGGGTTCGGCTTTAGCTTCTTCCTTCTTGGCGGGTTCCTCCTGTTTGGCGGGTTTGCCGTCCGGGGTGGTTTCCACACCGGCTTCGGGTTTTTCCAAGACTCCTTCCTCCTTCAGTTCCTTGGTCGCCACTTGGCCAAGGTGGAGGCTGGAGAGGGCTTCCCCGTCCACGCTGACTTCGCCGGCATTCTCCTCATTCCGCGGTTCCTTGGCCGCTTTGGCGGCTTTCGCGGCCTCGGCTTTGGCGGCGCTTTGGGCGGCGCGGCGGCTGTCCCGCTGGCTGAGCCCGTTCTGGATGGCCTCGACGATGGTGTCGATGATGATGCGAATCGACTTGGTGGCGTCGTCGTTGCCCGGAATCGGGTGGGAAACTTTTCCGGGATCGGAATTGGTGTCCACGAGGGCAACGACCGGAACCTTCAGGCGGTTGGCCTCGGCCACGGCGATCTCCTCATGCTTGATGTCGATCACGAAGAGGGCGGCGGGAATGCGGTCCATTTCCTGAATGCCTTCGAAATTGCGCGTCATGCGGGACATTTCCCGTTTGATGACGGCGGCTTCCTTTTTGGGAAGTTTGGCGAGGGAGCCGTCGTTTTCCATCGCCTGGTAGCGTTTAAATTTGGCGATGCTGCGTTTGATGGTCTCGAAATTGGTCAAGGTGCCGCCAAGCCAGCGGTTGGCGCAAAACGGCATGCCGGTCGCGGTGGCGGCCTCGCGGACCATTTCCTGGGCCTGGCGCTTGGTGCCGACCATCAGGATCGGTTTGTCGCCCGCCACCAGGTCTTCGACATACGCGCAGGCTTTTTCCAAATGCGCGTGGCTTTTCTCCAAGTCGATGATCGAAACGCCGTGGCGGTGATCGTAAACAAAGGTTTTCGAGCGTGGATTCCAACGGCGGCGCTGGTGCCCGAAATGTACTCCCGCATCAAGCAGGTCTCTTACTGTCAGGTTCATAGTGTGCTTTCAGAATCTCCGTTCCAGGAATAGTTAGTTCCTTCGAAAGGCAACTCCATGGGGAGCGTGCTCCCAGTGTGTTTAATCTGTTTTTGTTGTTAAGGATTGAACTCCGCAATGTGCGGAAAGGGAGATACCACATTGCATCCGCTCCCGGTGCAAGCCGCATTTTTTCCTTTTTTTGGAAAATTCCCGATGGCCAAGGGCGGGGCAATCCCCATGCTGGATGATTCCTTTCCATTCCCATTTCATACCGATGCTTTCCATGCTGACATTCACACCCGCATCCCTTCTCCGCCCCGGCGCCGTCTTCGGGCTGGTGCTGCTGGCCGCCGGATGCGCCACCACGCCCCGTCCGGGCGCCCATGTGCCCCGCCACGGGGATGAGATCGTGGCCGCCGGACACTTTTTCCGCACCGGCACGCCGGTCGTGCTCTGGATGGATCCGGGCGGCTATGACGCCTACCGGGTGGAGCGGCGGTTCGCTCCGTTGGAGAAGGCCGACTGGCGGACGTCCCAGGAGGAAGTCCGCCACCTGAACACGCCCAATCGCTACAACATCCGCCGCGACGGACTCACGCCGGAACAATTGGAGCGGGTGCGGGGCGGCGGCTGGGATTTGCCGTTGCTGCAAGAGGTGGTGGATCAGTTCGTCCTGCATTACGACGTGGCCGGGACGAGCCGGCATTGCTTTGACATTCTCCACGACCGGCGGGGCCTCAGCGTTCATTTCCTGCTGGATCTCGACGGAACGATCTACCAAACCCTCGATTTAAAGGAGCGGGCTTGGCACGCCACCACCTCGAATTCCCGCTCCGTCGGCATTGAAATCGCCAACATGGGCGCTTACGGGGAAAACGAGCGCAACCCGTTCGACCAATGGTATGCCCGCGACGAAACCGGGCAGGTCCGCATCACCATTCCGGAACGGTTTGGCGACGGCGGCATCCGCACGCCCGGGTTTGTCGGCCGGCCGGCCCGCGACGAACCGGTGGTGGGAGTGGTGCAGGGCCGCGAGTTGACCCAATACGATTTAACCAACGAACAATACGAGGCGTTGATCCGCTTGACCGCGGCCTTGTGCGAAATTTTTCCGAAGATGACCTGCGATTATCCCCGCGACGACGAGGGCAACCTGATTACCCGCAAGCTTCCCGACGAGCGGTTGCGTGAATACGGGGGTCTCATCGGGCATTACCATATCCAAACCAACAAAGTGGATCCGGGGCCGGCCTTCGACTGGGACCGCGTGGTGGACGGCGCCCGCGCGTTGAAGGGGACGGGCCAACCTTTGCCCGAAGCGGCATCGGCTGAAACCCGCGCCCGCGGCCCGGGCCGTTTGCACCGCCGCTGAACCTGCCCAACCGATGACGGACGCCAGCCCGGTTCTCACCCGCGCCCAATCGGTCGAATGGGAAAAACGCCTGCTCGGGGACGACCCGGAGCGGGCGTGGCGGGCGATGAACCGCGCGGGTTCGGCGCTGGGGAGCGCGCTGCTGGAGGATTATCGGGAAATCGGACCGCCGCCCAAGCAACCGCGGCTGCTGATCCTGGCGGGAAAGGGGCACAATGCCGGCGATGCTTTCCTGGCCGCTGTCGAACTATTGCGCGCGCGGCCCGGCGCCCAGGTTGGCGTTTGCCTTGCCGCCGGGGAGCGCGGTCTCAATCCGCTCGCCCTTCGCGCGTGGGGATGCCTGCTGAAGGCCGCGGGCGAAAACCTCCGCTGGCGTTCCCCGCGCGCGGACCGGGAAGCGGGGGAATGGACGGCGCCCTTCGGTTCGGAAAACTGGGATATCGTGGTGGACGGGTTGCTCGGCATGAATTTCCGCCCTCCTCTCCGCCCGCCCCATGACGGATTGCTCCAGTGGATCAATGATCACGACGGCATCCGCCTGCGCGCCGCCGTCGATTTGCCCTCCGGTTTGACCGACGAAGGAAACGGCCCGGCCTTCCGCGCCGATTTCACCTACCTGACCGGGATTGCCAAGCAACCGGCTTTTCAACCCGCGGCGGCGGAGTGGACCGGGCGGATTCGATTTTTGGACATCGGGTTTTTTGACTCGGAAACCCCCGCTGAAACGGAAGGGGCGGTGCTGACCGGCGGCGTTCTCGACCGATTGCGCGGGTTGCGTCCGGCCATGGCCGACAAGCGTCATGCGGGAAAACTGGTTTTGGTGGGCGGTTCCCGTCGCATGCCCGGCGCGCTGCTCATGTCCACCTTGGCCGCCTGCCGGGCGGGCGCGGGGTTGGTCACCGCCGTGGCGCCTGAATCGGTGGTGCCCGCCTTTGCCGCCGCCGTTCCCGAGGCGATGTGGATCGGGTGCCCGGAGACTCCCAGCGGCGGGTTGGCTCTCGACAGTCTCGGGCCGGTTACGGAGGCGCTGGAAGCCGCCGGGGCGGCGGTCATCGGACCCGGCCTCGGGCGGGATCCCGAGACCATGGCGTTTCTTGAAGAATTGCTTCGCACGGCGGACCGTCCGCTGGTGCTCGACGCGGACGCCCTGCAACCGGAATTGCTCCGGCTCCTCCGCACGGAGCGGATGCGGGACCGCAAGATCCTTACTCCGCACCAGGGGGAGTACACCCGCCTGGCGGGAAGCCCTTTTGCCGGGAGCGGCCTGGAAGGTTTGCGCCGGCTGGCGCGGGAGGAAGGGGCGGTGGTGCTGCTGAAAGGGCCGCCGTATTCGCGGATCAGTGACGGGGAACGGGTTCGTTACGGCATCGACGGTGGTCCGGTGCTGGCGCGCGGCGGGAGCGGCGATTTGTTGGCGGGAATCATCGGGGCCTGCTTGGCGTCCGCGCCGGAGGATCCGTGGCGGGCGGCCCTGCGGGGGCAGGTTTGGCACGGGAGGGCGGCGGACCGCCTGGCCCGCCATGCCGGACAAACCGCCATCCGCTCCACCGAATTGCTGGACCACCTCGGCCCGGTGTTGCGGGAGTGAGCCACCCCGGTCGGCGCGGTCTGATGCTCAGATGGCGCCGCCGCTTTCGAGGTGGCGCTGCAACTCCCGCTGGAATGTTTCCACGTCTTCCTGGCTCGGCTTGTAGCCCTTTTGTTCGGCCTGCAGCATGAGGCGGCCGTAGTTGTCGATACCCCAGGTCGCTTTCATGCCGTCGCTGAAGGTGACGTTGCCGCTGGCCACCGCGCCGGGCTGCACGACCCGGTCCACCTCCACCGAAACCCCGCCGGGAGCCGGTTCCGGCTCCGTGTCGAGAGCGTCGGAGGGCGCGGGCGCGTCCGCCTGGCGGTTGTCGGCCAACTCCAGATTCAAATCATCGATCAAAAACCGAACCTCCATGTAGGTCATGGAGAGGTCGAGTTCTTCCCTTACCCGCTTTTGGATGTCGGAAAGACCGAGACCTTCGCGGACCCAGTTGGTGATGGTGGATTTTTGTTCTTCCGTAATCGAAATTGCCATGAGGCCCTATTTGTTAAGGCGGGTGAGCTGGTTTTTCAAGTAATCAATGGTTTTGCCGGTGCCGGAGGAGTCTTGTTCCATGGCGTTGGCCACCGTTTTGCAGGCATGGATCACCGTCCCGTGATCGCGGCCCCCGAAAGCATCCCCGATTTCCTGAAGGGAGTGATTGGTGAGGATGCGGCAAAGATACATGGCGATTTGCCGGGGAAAGGCGATGTTGGCCGGGCGGCGCCGACTGACCATGTCGGCGGGGCGGAGTTGGAAATACTCCACCGTTTTTTCCTTGATTTTTTCGATGGTGACTTTCTGTTGCGCCTCTTCCTGAAGCACGTCGTGCAGGAGGTTTTCGGCCGCGGCCACGTCGATTTTTTTTCCGGTCAGGGAGGAGAAACTGGCGACTTTCAGCAAAGCACCCTCCAGGCGGCGGATGTTGCGGGTGACCCGTTCGGCGATGAAGTTGAGGATGGCGTCGTCCAACGGGCAATTCAGTTGGCGCGCCTTGCTTTGGAGAATGGCGGTGCGGGTTTCCAGTTCGGGCGCCTGGACGTCGGCGGTCAATCCCCACTGAAAACGGGAGACGAGGCGGTTCTCAATGCGGGCGATCTCGCTGGCCGGCCGGTCGCTGGTCAGGATGATTTGCTTTTGGGATTCAAAGAGTTCGTTGAAGGTGTGGAAAAATTCTTCCTGAATGCGCTCCTTGCCTCCGAGAAACTGGATGTCATCCACGAGGAGTATGTCGGCGCTGCGGTAGCGGCGGCGGAATTTGGCGAGGGTGTTTTCCTGAATCGCGGTGATGTATTCGTTGGTGAATTTCTCCGTGGTGATGTAGGCGATGCGGGCGTTGTCGTTTCCGTCGTGAATGAAATGACCGACCGCCTGCATCAAGTGGGTTTTGCCAAGACCGGTGTCCCCGTAGAGAAACAGGGGGTTGTAGGCTTGGGCGGGCGCCTGGGCGACGGCCACGCAGGCGGCGTGGGCGAGGTGGTTGTTTGGCCCCACAATGAAATTCCCAAACACGTTGCGGGGATTGAGCTGCCCGTCTTCCTCGTAAATCCGGCGGGCGCGGCGCGCGTTCCGCGGGCGGGCCGCATCTTCCGGCTCCGTTCCTCCGTTCCGGCGGTCGCCCTGCTCCTCTTTACCGGGGATCCGGACGCACGCCTCGGACACGCCCAGTTTGACTTTGACAGACCCGTTTTGCAGGAGGCAGGCCCGCTGGGTGAGGAGGTCGAGATAGTTGTCCTGAATCCAAATCGAGGCGAAGTCATTGGGCGCGCCCAAGTGGAGTTCACCGACGGTCGATTTCAGGCAAACCAAGGGCTCGAACCACATTTCGAAGACCTCGGCGGGAAAGAGATCTTTCAACTCTGCTTTCAAGAGTGACCATAAATCGTTTTTAACTGTGAGTTCCGGCATGGAGGAGGTGAGTTGGGAGAGTTTATTCACAAGCGCGGAAGCCGCTGAAAAGCGGCGCGAAGGCCGGAAACAGGCGGTCGGCGCGGCGGGCGGTCGCCCGGACCCGCTTGGAAACGGCGGTTCCGGTCCCGGCAGCGGCGGCGGCGGATGGTTCGGCTTGATTGTGAACGAATAATGAAAACAACAACAACATAATACGGCACGGGTGTGCGGGCGGTGGTGAACCGCGTTGGACAGTGGGAACAAAGATTTCCCGGCAAGATGCCATGAGTAATCGGAAAACCCGGACCCTTTTCAAGGCCAAGTTTCTCACAACTTGTTAACAACGATTTTGAGCATAACTTTTACCGGCCCGGCCCACCCGCGTGGAACAATGAAGGGGGGCTTGTTCCACGCCCGCGCGGGATGGTTTTCGGCGTTTGTTTGGCCCATGGCGCGCCGGAGTTGGCACGTTGTTTGCTACCGGGTTCGGTCCGGCTTTTCCCGCACGGAAGCCTGCCGGGCCATGTGGGCGATCAACCGCTCGTTGAATTCCTCGGCGGGGTTGTGTCCCATGCGTTTGAGGGATTCAACCATGGACGCGACCTCGACCAGGCGGCACAAGTCGCGGCCCGGCCGGACCGGGATTTCGCTGAAGGGGACTTTCAGGCCGAGAATTTCATAATGATTTTGTTCCAGGCCGGTGCGGTCCTCCTCCATCCCCGGTTCCCACTCCACGAATTTAACCACCAGATCAATTCGTTTCTCCAACCGCACGCTGCGGATGCCGAACATGGAAGCCACGTCGATGATGCCGATGCCGCGGCACTCCATGTAGCCGCGGTTCAGCTCCGAGCTGCGGCCCACCAGTTCGCGTTCGTTGATCAGCGAGACGTAGGTGAGGTCGTCGGCCACCAGGCTGTGGTTGCGCTCGATCAAGGCGAGGGCGCATTCGCTTTTGCCGACCCCGCTCTTACCCTGCAGCAGCGTGCCGACCCCCTGGATGTCCATCAACGTGCCGTGCTCGACCGTCATGGGGGCGAATTCATACTCCAGCGCCACCGTGGCCATGTTGATGAAATGTTTGGTGATCATCGACGTGCGCAGCACCGGCAGGTGATTTTCCTCCGCCACCCGGCGCAGCGCGGGATTGAGCACGTAGTTGCGCGAAAGCACGATGCAGGGCACCGCCCGTTTCACCAGCTCGCGGAGGATCTGGTATTGTTTTTCGCAATCGAAACTGCGGAGGTAGGTCATCTCGGCGGCACCGAGAACCTGAATGCATTTGTTGGAAAAAAACTTGAAAAACCCGGTGAGGGCGAGGGCGGGCCGGTTGACGCTGCCCTCCCGGATTGGTCTTGAAAGGCCGTCTTCGCAGGCCAGCAATTCGAGTTTCAGTTTGGCGCCGTGGCGTTCGAAAAATTGGCCGACATTGATGAGAGCGGGTTTTTTAACAGGTGAATGCATGAATGGTGAAAAGCATGGGTGTTGAATTTCGGCAAACCGCGGCTGACCAGGCACCGGCTATTCAAGGGATGACCGCCCCGGTTGGCGAGCGGGAAACCGGGGCGGCGCGAAAATCCAAAAACCCGGCCCCGCCGCCCCGGCGGGGACCTGCCGGGCCTGGTTGAATTCTTAAAACGGTTCGTCCACCTTGCCGTAGTCGGTGGTGTCCTCGGGTAAGTGGTCCCCGTCCTGGGCTGACGGCGGGGACGGGGAACGGGAGCCGCCCCCCTCGTCCGGTTCGACCCGCCAGGCGTTGAGATTCACGAAGTAGCGCCCGTTGTATTCCCGCCCGTTGATGTCGAACCGCACCTTGACCGCCTGCCCTTCCTGAAGATTGTCGAGTTGGTCCGCCTTTTCCTTGAGGCATTCCAATTTGATGTCCTGGGGGAATTTGCCCTCCGTGGTGATGACAAACTCCCTCTTGGAGAACCCGCTGGGGAAGCTCTGGGTATCGAAAAGCACCTTGATTTTACCGGAAATTTCGTAAGCCATGCCCACCATCTAAGAAACCGGGCGGTTTCGGTTCAACCCATTTGCGCCATTGTTTTGAGCCGGATGCCGCCCGGGGTTGCTTCAGGGTTTGCCCCCGGTGGATGATTCGGGCGGGGAGGGGGAGCGGGGGGTGGTTTCGATGGGCGGGGGCGCGGGCAGTTCCCCTTGAGTGGGGGCGGCGCCGAGTTCGCTGAAGCGGCGCGCGGTCACCAGCACCCGGCTTTCCAGGCTGGCCCCGGTCAGGTTGTAAGATTTCACCGATCCGTCGAGTTGCCGGCCGAGTTTGGCCAAGTGGTCGCCGAGGACACCG
>PXDN01000334.1 GCA_003566375.1 Opitutia bacterium | reverse complement strand
TTCCAAACGCCGGCCCCGGCCGATTGATTTGGGCGCCACGGGCTTCTTCTCCTCCGGGGCGGGAGCGGGGCCGGAGGGGAGGCCTTCCATCGCCAGGCCGGCGAAAGGATTTTGGGAAAGGGATTCCCCTCCGCTCCGGTCGATTTTCTCAGCTTTCGGTTTTTTGCCCATGTATGCCTCCGCACACGCCGGCGGGGATGTTCGGCTGCCCCTCCAGGTGGGCAAGCGCTTTTTCGTAACTGCGGTTTTGCAAAAAATGCAGCAACCGGGGCGGCAGTTCCGGAGCCCGCTCCTCCACCATCCGGTCCAGTGCCAGCAAGGCGTCCGCCATGCCCTGGCCATCAGACCGGCTAATGCTTTCCCGGAGTATTAGCAGAAGCCGTTTAATTTCGTTTTCCATCATTCTCTTTCTTTCTCATTGCGGGCAAACCCGTTGACATCCAAGCCCGAAATCTACCACACGCGGTTGTTTCTTGTAAAGAAGCGGCGGATCATTAGGTTGTAAAAATTCAGACCGTGCCCGGGTGGGCTCAAACCGGTTGATGTGTTTTATTAGAATGAAAGCTTCGTCATTTGCGAATCGTGCCAACGCCGATCTTCTGGATCAATATTACGAAAGTTGGAGAAAAAATCCCGAGGAAGTTGACTCCACGTGGAGAGCCTTTTTCGAGGGGTTTGAACTGGCGCGCGGGTCCAACGGCGCCGCCGTGGAAACCGGCGCGGGCGCCAAAACGGCCAAGGTGGCCAATCTTATCTACGCCTACCGCGCGCTCGGCCATGCCGCCGCCCGGCTCGATCCGTTGGATTCCCGGCAACCGGACCACCCGAAACTCCGCCTGGAGGAGTTCGGATTGACCGAAGCCGATCTGGGCGAATCCCACGCGTTTCCCCACTTTCTGGACGGGCGCGAAATGCCGCTGGAGGAGATCGTCTCCCACCTCAGGGAAACGTATTGCCGCACCATCGGCGTGGAATACAACTACATCCAGGACAAGGAAGTTCGCCGGTGGCTGCGCGGGCGCATGGAACCCGCGGCCAACCGCCCCGATTTTTCCAAGGAGAAAAAACGCCGCATCCTCCGCAAAATTTTCGAGGCCGAGATGTTTGAGCACTTTCTCCACACCCGCTACGCCGGCCAGAAGCGGTTTTCCCTCGAAGGGGCCGAAACCCTCATCGCCGCGCTGGACTCCCTGGTGCAAAGCTGTCCCGCCCACGGCATCAAGGAGGTGGTCATGGGCATGGCCCACCGCGGCCGGCTCAACGTTTTGGCCAACATCCTCCGCAAGTCCTACGAGTTCATTTTCCGGGAATTCTCCGAAAACTACATTCCCAACACGGTCGCCGGCGACGGAGACGTCAAATACCACCTGGGTTACGAGGCGATGTTGGAAACCGAGGGCGGCGATTCCCTCAAGTTTTTTCTGGCCTCCAACCCGAGCCACCTGGAGGCGGTGGATCCCGTGGTGCAGGGCAACGCCCGCGCCCGCCAGCGCCTGTTGAACGACACCGCCCGCAAGCAGGTCCTGCCGCTGCTGATCCACGGGGACGCCGCGTTCGCCGGCCAGGGGGTCGTGGCCGAGGTGCTCAATTACTCCCAGCTGCCCGGCTACCGCACCGGCGGCACCCTGCACATCATCGTCAACAACCAGATCGGTTTCACCACCCTGCCGCAGGACGGACGCTCCACCCCGTATTGCACCGACGTGGCCAAAATGATCGAGGCGCCGATTTTTCACGTCAACGGCGACGATCCGCTCGCGGTGGTTCATTGCGTGGAAACCGCCCTCGCCTTTCGCCAAAAATTCCAGCGCGATGTCGTCATCGACATGCATTGCTACCGGCGCTACGGCCACAACGAAACCGACGAGCCGATGTTCACCCAGCCGCTCCTGTATCGGAAAATCGCCGACCAACCGCAAACCAGCAAAACCCTCAGCCGGCAGCTGGTGGAGGAAAACGCCCTCAGCCAGGAAACGTCGGATAAAATGGTGAGCGAGTTTCAGGACATTCTCGACCGGGCGTTTGACAAGGTGAAAAAGGATCAGGAAAGCGACCGCACGGAGGAAAAATTTGAAGGGTCCAACGCCGTTTTCCAACCGCCCCACTCCTTCGATCCGGTGGACACCTCCGTCAGCCCGGACCTCTTGGAAAAAGCCGCCCGCGGCCTCACCACCTGCCCGGACCACCTGAACCTGAACAGCAAAATCAAGCGGCAGCTGGAAACCCGTTGGAAAAACTTTGAAAAGGGCGGCCCGATCGACTGGGGCACCGGCGAAGCGTTCGCCTTCGCCACCCTGCTGCTCGACGGCACCCCCGTCCGCCTTTCCGGTCAGGACAGCGAACGCGGCACCTTCAGCCAACGCCACGCCGCCCTCTACGACATCGAGTCACGGGAACGTTTCGTCCCCCTCCTGAATCTCGGCGACGGTCAGGCGATGTTCTGCGTTTACAACTCTCAGCTGTCGGAGGCGGGGGTGCTTGGGTTCGATTTCGGCTACTCCCTCGACTACCCGAAAATGCTTTGCATCTGGGAGGCCCAGTTCGGCGATTTCGTCAACGGAGCGCAGGTGATCATCGACCAGTTTCTCACCACCAGTGAATCGAAGTGGCAACGGGTCAGCGGCATGGTTCTCCTTCTTCCCCACGGCTACGAAGGCCAGGGGCCGGAACACTCCTCGGCCCGGTTGGAACGGTTTCTTTCCGCCTGCGCCGAGGACAACATCCAAGTCTGCAACATCCCCCCCCCGGCCCAGTACTTCCACGTGCTCCGGCGGCAAATGATGCGCCCGTTCCGCAAGCCATTAATCATCATGTCGCCCAAAAGCCTGTTGCGGCACCGGGAAGCCGTTTCCCAAGTGAAGGAATTC
>PXDN01000137.1 GCA_003566375.1 Opitutia bacterium | reverse complement strand
CGTGGTAGGCTGCAAGCCATGAATATTATCATTATATTAATTGTGCTCCTGCTCCTGTTCGGTGGTGGTGGCTTTTATCTCGGTGGTCCCGCCATTGGCGGCAGCTTGCTTGGGTTGCTCCTTGTGGTTGCCCTGATCGTTTATTTCATGGGTGGCTTTCGAACCCGGGCCTGAACCCGTCCAGTCGCCGCGTGAGCCATGACTGGTCATAGGGCCGGTAAGGAGATGACCGCCCGTGTTCCCCCGGCGTTTCGCGCTGCCGGGGAACCAACGGCCGCGGAATGGCAATCATGAAAAAAGCCGCCGTCCAGCCAACCCTCCGGGAGGGCTTGGCTTCGATTTTGGGGACGGGTTTTGACTCGGGCAACGAGGTCACGGTGCTCCGCAACGGGGACCGGATTTTTCCCGCCATGCTCGCGGCGATCGCCGAATCCCGCGAAATGCAGTCGAAGAGCTGATGCCCGGGTGGTGGCCGAGCTTGACGCTCATTTCGAAGAGGATGTGTCCCGTTCCGAGCGCTATACCCTGGAGCAGTGGAAACGGCGCGGCGCGTGGCAGCGTGTCAAGGAAACCACCGCAACCTTGTTTCGAAGCGAAATGTAAGGGGGGCCAAATCCAAATCATAATCGGGTTCGCCATCGAAAGCGTTGGAGACCCGACAGCGAAAACGATTTGGATTCCCGATTGTCATTCCGGGCCTGCGTTCTTGCGCGGCAGGCGCCATGATCAGCGGGCGGCATCCTGTATCGATTCGCCCACGGACTCGGTATCCTCACCCACGCCGCGCATGGTATTGCAACCGGATACGATCATCGCGCTGATCAACGCCACAAGAATGAAGAGGGAACGAAGAGTGATGGTGTCGTGTTGAATGGGTTTCATGGTAATCACAATATCCCACCCCCTCCCCTCCCGCCATGGGGTGTTACCCTTCATTGTCATGCTCCTTTGTCGGCTTGTTCAGTCCCCGCGCCGCAACTTCCACTTCCACCGCCGGGCACCCTTCGGCGGGGTCCCCAGAAGGTAGGCGAAGGGTTCGGAGCGGGGATTCAAGCGGAAAAGTTGCATCGAAATCGAAAGGACGGGGATGGCGATAATCATGCCCACCACTCCCCAGATCAAGGCTCCACCGAGGAGACCGGTGAAAACCACCAGCGGGTTGACGCGCACATTGCTGCCAATGATCCGTGGCGTTAGAAAGTTACTCTCGAACAATTGAATAACAATGAAAGCACCGGCCACCGCGACCGGGTAATAGAGCCCGTCCTTCGTCAGTAAGACGAAGATAACGGGGAGGATCGAACCGACCAGCGGTCCGAAAAAGGGCACGATGTTCAAAATGGCCGCGAAAACACCGAAGAAGATGGCGTTTTCCACCCCGATCAGAAACAACGCGCCCGAATTCAGGACCGCGAGAATCGCGACCACTTTCATCATGCCGAAGAAGTATTTCTGAGCAACCGACCGCGCTTCCTCCACCTGTTTCCCCACGTCATCACGTGATGTGCTTTTCAATAAACGGGTGCTGAACTCAAACAGATGGCTCCGATAATAGAGCATGAAAAAAGTTAAGGCGGGAACCATGAGGGCTCCGAAAAGTGATCCGGTGAAGCCACTCATCACCGAAAGCATTTCGCCACTGGAATCCTTCATGAGGTCCACCACGCCCTTGCTGTCGAAATCCCCCAAAATGGGTTCGTCCAGGTCCAGGTGCCAATTCAGGAAGTAATTCAACCGCTCAAAGACATTGTCCACGCGTTCCGCGGCGCCTTCAAGGCTGCCAACGATGCTCCTGAACTGGCGGACGGCCAGGCTCACCAAGAGACCAAAGCCCATAAGCAGGCCGAGGACGGGCATGACCGCCCCCGCGAAACGGCCGAGACGCACCTTTTCAATCCAACCGGCAACGGGGGCCATGAGCATCGCCAGGAAGGCCCCCACCGTGAGCGGGATCAGCAACGCGGCTCCCACCATGAGAATAAAGATGATGAGGCTGGCCAGCGCGAGTATGTAGAATACCCGCATGTAAACATGGACGTGCTCAATTTTAACAGTGGTCTCCGGTTCCATTGTATTTGTCGGTTCCCGCGGTGAATTCATAAGATTGCGTCCTTTCGGGCTCACCCGCCGGACGCGGGAAAACCCGGGGATCGTCAAACCCCGGGTCTTCAGACCACCTTGCGGTGGCCGCTATTTTGTTAATCAGGGCCGGGTGGTGGCGGTGCCCGCGGTGGAAACCGGCGCCCCTTGTGCTTCGGATCTCTCCGCGGGATGCGCCCCCGCCTGGTAGGCACCTGCCCTGGTCGGCTCCGCACTGCCGCGGTTGATGTTGCGACGGCCGGAATGGGCAGCGTCACCGTCGCCCTTGGACATGCCGGCGGTGCAGATATCGCAGGCGTCGTGCTCCTCGAGGATTTTCTTCGCAAGCGAAACCTCGTCACTGTCCTTGGCATGGACCGAGATGAGGATATTGCCTTCCTTCACCTTGTTTTCGTAGCGCTTGGCTTCGATCTCCGGGATGCCCATCCCGACGAGCGCCCCGGCGATGCCGCCGACCGCGGCGCCGGCGGCGGCACCTCCGATGGCGGCCGCGAGCGGCCCGGCCGCAATGAACGGCCCGACCCCGGGAATGGCGAGCGCGCCAATGCCCGCGATCCAACCCAGCGCGCCTCCGAGAACGCCGCCGGAGACCCCTCCGGCAACCGCGCCTTCGGGGGCTTTTGTGTTCTTCTCATGGGCGAAATCCTTCGTTGTGGACTTGTCCGGGAAGAGGACGGAGATGCGGTCGTTGGCGAAGCCCTCGGTTTTCAATCGCGAAACGATCTTCTCGGTTTGTTGGTGCGATACCGTGATCGCGTAAACGGATGTAT
>PXDN01000227.1 GCA_003566375.1 Opitutia bacterium | reverse complement strand
GCGGGTGGTAAATATCTTAATGAATGGCGCCCATGGAGGAAACGCGGGAAGACTTTCGTGATAATGCAGGAATTCGATCCCACCAATCGAAATTACAGGACATTTTCAACCGGCATCAGGAGGATGGGATCGTGGCTTTTGAATACAGAACGAACGTCTATCTTGGAAGGCTGGGCTGTGAGGTGGTCGAAGGTTAAGCGAAGAAAGGAAAACCTTGCCTTGCCCGTCGATGGGGTGCGGAATGACGGCATGGAATCCCGTGACGCCCCGGTCGTTTTCACCGAGAACCTCACCAAAACGTTTCGCACCGTCACTGCGCTGGACCGGCTCACCCTGCGGGTCGGGCGGGGGGAGGTGCTTGCCCTGCTGGGGGCCAACGGGTCCGGCAAGTCGACCACTTTCCGGCTGCTGCTCAACATTTACCGGCCCACCTCCGGACACGCTTCCCTGCTCGGGCGGCCCTGCTCCCGTCTCGACGGGGCCGATTTCGACAAAATCGCCTACGTCTCCGAAGGCCAAAAGCTGCCGCTCTGGATGACCATCCGCGAACACAACGCCTGGTGCGCCAAGTTCTATAGCGAGTGGGATCATCTTTTTTGCGACCGGCTGCTGGAGGGATTTCAGCTCAACCCGGACCAGCGGATTAAGTTTCTTTCCCGCGGCCAGCGGATGAAAGCGGCCCTCGCCAGCACCCTTCCCGCCCGCCCCCGCGTCCTCCTGCTCGACGAACCGTTCAGCGGGCTCGACGTCGAAACCCGGGCGCAACTGAGCGACCTCCTGCAAAAGCTGGCCCGCGAAAACGACCTCACCACCATCCTGACCACCCACGACGTGGAGGAGGTCGAGCCGGTGGCCTCCCGGCTGGTCATTCTCAGCCACGGGCGGACGGAGATCGACGAGGACCTCGCCGGGTTTCTCGGCCGCCACCGCCGCTTGCGCGTCCGGGGATTGAACGGCGCCTCCCCGCCGGATCTGCCGGTCCGGGTTTTCGCCAGTCGTTCCACGGACGACGGGTTGGAACTTTTGACCGATGACTTCGATCCGGACCGCAACCCGGCCCTGCGCGCCGCGCTGCCACCTGGTGCGGATTTGGAAATCGAACCGCTCCGTCTCCGCGAAATCCTCGCCGGGCGGGCCATGAAACTGTAACCCACAATCCCCCGACGAATCCCATGGCATTGGTTTTGCACATTCTCCGCAAGGATCTCCGGCGCTACCGCTGGGCGTGGCTCGCCCTGATCGGCTTCTCCCTGATCGAAATTCTGCTCTACGGCACCCGCTTCGGGCTAGCCGACTCAAACGGGCTCAAGGCGTTGGAGTCTCTGACCGGCAGCGGCATCGTCCTGATCGGGTTTTTCCTGATGGTGCTGGTGGTGCAGGAGGAGCCCCTCGGCGATCCCGACGCCTCCTGGGTCGCCCGGCCGATCCCGCGCCTCAGCCTGCTCGCCGCCAAATGGTTGTTCTGCCTGCTGGTCATCGCCCTGCTCAATGCCGCCACCGCCGCCGTGATCCTGATTCTAAACGACGGCGCAGCCCGCGCGGTCTTTCCGTTTGTCGGCATCGCCGGGGTGGCCATCTACATCGCCTTCCAAATCCTCCTCGCCGCGCAAACCCAATCCCTCCCCCGTTACTTGGCCTCCGTTGCCGGTCTGATCCTGGCTTTTTGGGTTGGCGGTTATCTCATCATTGGCTTTTTGTTCGACGAGCTGTTTTTTGAGATGCCCAGCCTGCTGCCTGCTACATTCGGCGACACCGTCGTCCTCTGGATTCAAACCTTCTGGTGGCTGACCCTCGGCACCGGGGCCGGAGTGTTTTATTACAAAACCCGCAACCGCTGGGGCATGGCGGGCATTCTGGCCGCCGGCGCCATCTGCGCCATCTTTCTAACCCGCCAGGAAGCTCCAAAACCTTTCCCATCCCCCGCGCCAACCTATTCCGAGGGGATGGAAGTCGTAGGAGACCAACTGATCAAAACCGGCAGCGGGCACATATCGCGAATTGGCGGTTACACTATTTTTGGTGTGGATATCGACTTCCCTGGAATTAAACCCCATGGCGATTTGGTGGTGGAATTTGTTTTCGTTATGGTCCAACAAAACGGAAAACCGGTTCCAATTGAACACATGGCTTACTTGGGCCAACTTCGAGACCTGCCGATTTCGGAGAGTCCGAACCGGTATAGAATTTCCCTTTTCAATTTAGCCGACGATCAATTGGCGGAGCTCGGCCAAGGCCCATTGGAAGTGTATTTTCGATTACGGTTGTTGAGGAAGACTGAAGGCGATCGCGAATTGGCTCGGGTGCCCCTCGATGACCCGCCGCACATCGTTTATGAGGGCAATCGTATTTCTATTACTGGTCGGCGGCGATTTGATGATCGATTAAACATCCATTTTCGTCATGCTATACCGCGCTTCGCTTATGAACCGCTCTCTCGTGATTGGTCAAATCGGTATGAGTCATCAAATTTCGCTTTCACCCTACTGGAGAAATCAACAGGTGAAACTTTCGATGCCTCTGTAGGTAGGCTGGGTCACGGTAACTTGACCGGCATTTCCGCTGGCGAATCCACCCTACGCTTTCATATCCCCACGGCTTTTGATGAAACCGGCGCCATGCTGGTGGTCCGTGAGCGGCGGCTGGAACAAGTCGGCAGCTACAGCCATCGCGGCGAATTCACCCTGCCCAGCGGCGGCGGCACCCCGGTTCCGCGGGAACGGCCGGACGGAGAATGACGGCCATGCTTCGCGTTACCGCCAAAATCGTCATCCCGGATGACGAAATCGAGATCCGCCAGATCCGTTCGCAAGGTTCGGGCGGGCAGAACGTCAACAAGGTCTCCACCGCCGTTCAGCTCTTCTTCGACGCGCGGG
>PXDN01000337.1 GCA_003566375.1 Opitutia bacterium | reverse complement strand
TGGCGAGGTGGCCGTGGGGGTTCGGGTGGACCCGGTCCGCCGCGATGACCATCGGGTGCTGGTGCCGCATCAGGCGGTCGAATTCTCCCTGGATGTCCACCACCGGAATGGAGGCCCGCTCACCGGCGTCGCGGATGGCCGCGTTGTAGTCGTCGCACATCGCCCGCATCGGTTCTTTGGAATCCGGCTCCACGAAGAAGCAACCGCAGGCGTAAATCCGCCGGATGCCAGCCTGGCGGGAGCGGCGGATCAAGTCGGCGTAAGCGTCCTGAAACTCGCGCACCGGCACGTGAAACGGTTGCTGCTCGGCGGCCGCGAAACGCCGCCAGACGTCGTTGATGCCGATCATCACAAACAGGTGATCGGGCTCTTCGGCCAGCACGTCGGGATCCCAGCGGCGCTGCAAATCGCGAATGGTGTTGCCGCCGATGCCTTGATTGACAAAACGGACGGATAGCTCGGGATTGCGAACCAAGACCATCGAGCGCAACAAGCTCACGTAGCCGGCGCCGAACGGGCCTTGATCGCGGGTGCGGCCGCAATCCGTTATACTGTCTCCGACAAACAGAATCGTTTCACCGTTGGCCAATTTCATCATGAGAGGTTTTTTACCGACTTTCCTCCCGCCCGCAACCGGGAAGATGGTCCGCGCCCCGTTGCCGCGCCCCGGCCCTCCCCCGCCATGATCGGATTTCACGACGAGCCCTCGACCCCGGCCGCCGGACCCGCCCTCAGCGAACTGACGGAGCGGCTGTTCTCCGGCGGCGGCCTGCTGGAGACCGCCCTCGGCTTGGAGCACCGTCCCCAGCAGGAGGCGATGGCGCGGGGGGTGGCGGCGGCCATGGAGGCCAACGAATCCCTGTTGGTCGAAGCCGGCACCGGCGTTGGCAAAAGCCTTGCCTACCTGTTGCCGGGCCTCCTCCGGGCCACCTTCCAAAAACGCCCGTTGCTCATCTCCACCGCGACCATCGCCCTGCAGGAGCAGATTCGGTTCAAGGATTTGCCGCTTTGCCGGAAGCTCCTGCAAAGCGATCAGGCCTTCGGCGAGGCGGCCAAATTCCGCGACGCCATCTTGCTGGGCAAAGCCAACTACCTCTGCCGCACCCGCCTGGCCCAGGCGGTCGGCACCCAGGGAGAACTTTTCCCCGCTCCCGAACAGGAGGAACTGCAGCGGATCATCGAGTGGACCCACACCACCGAGACCGGCCTGCGGCAGGAACTGAATCCGCCGCCGATGGCCGGCGTGTGGGAGTGGATCAACGCGGACTCCACCGTCTGCAACCGCCACAATTGCAACCCCGAAACCTGCTTCTACCAGCGGGCCCGCGCCACCCTGCAAAAGGCCGATGTCATCATCGTGAACCACAGCCTGCTCTTCGCGTTGATCAGCGCGGGCATGCCGTCCTCCTTCCGCGGGCCGGGCATTTTGTTTCCCAATGATTTTCTGGTCATCGACGAAGCCCACACCGTCCCCGAAATCGCCACCGAGCACTTCGGCCTGCGGGTCAGCTCGCTGGGCCTCGACCGGTTGCTGAAGGCGCTCTACAACCCGAAAACCAAACGCGGCCTCTTTGCCCGCCACGGCGGCATCGCCGAGGTCCGCCTGGTCAACGACGCGTTGGAGGCGGCGGAACAGTTTTTCACCTTCATCCGCCACCGGCTGCTCTCCCGCCGCCCGGAGGTCCGCGTGCGCGAGGCCGACTGGTGCGATCCGGTGATCCTGCAGCCGTTGCGGCAGTTGGCCGACAGCGCCGCCCGCATCGCCGACCGCATGGAGGAGGGTCCGGCCCGCTCGGAGGTGCAGAACCAACAAAACCGTTTGAAAGGCCACATCAGGGGGGTGGCGGAAATGGTCAGCCTGAGCGCGGAGGACCATGTGCACTGGGTGGAGCGGTCGGGCCGCCGCGGCCAAATCGTCAACCTCCGCACCGCCCCGCTCGACGTCTCCGGCGAACTGCGGCAATGCCTGTTCGAGCGGGAGACCTCGGCCATCCTGACCAGCGCCACCCTCGCGGTGGATGGCCGCATGGACCGCTTCCGCGCCCAAACCGGCGCCGACGGGGTGCGCGACCGGGTGGAGTCCTCCCCGTTTGATTACGCCCGCAACATGCGCGTTTACATCGCCCGCGACGTGCCGTTGCCCACGCCCGGCGAGGCCCGACTCTCCACCGAAACCCTCGCCGATTACATTCTCTTTTGCGCCACCCGCGTGGCCGGCGGCTCCCTGGCCCTTTTCACCAGCTACGCCGACATGGAGACCGTGGCCAGATTGACGGAAGAGGAACTGCGCCGGGCCGGCCGCGAGCTTCTGGTGCAGGGCCGGGAGTTCTCCCGCACCGAAACCGCCAACCGTTTCCGCAAGCTCGGCAACGCGGTGCTCTACGGAACCGAAAGTTTTTGGACCGGCGTGGACGTGCCCGGCCCCGCTCTGTCGCAGGTCATCATCACCCGGTTGCCATTCGTCAACCCCACCCATCCGGTGGCGGAGGCGAAATGCGAATGGATCCGGGAAAAGGGCGGCAATCCGTTTCAGGAACACACCCTGCCCGAAACATTGATCCAATTCCGCCAAGGGGTGGGCCGCCTGATCCGGTCCAAAACCGACCGGGGCGTGATCACCCTCCTCGACTCCCGCGTCCTGGTGAAAACCTACGGGAGACTTTTCACCGGCTCGCTGCCGGTGCGCCGGTGGGAGGTGCTCACGCGCCAAAACCGGGAGGCGGTTTTCCGCAAACCTTGAGCGGCCAACCGGCCGCGCGCGGGAGAAGGATCATCGGGCGAAGGCCCGATGCTGCTATGAGGGCTTCGTGACAAGCGGAAAAAAGACGTTTGTTGTTTTATTATGACATTCTGAATAATCTGCTTTCTTACCTTAG
>PXDN01000385.1 GCA_003566375.1 Opitutia bacterium | reverse complement strand
CCCCGGGCAATCTCAAAAAACCTTCGCCGGTCTGCTTCGGCAGTTTTGCCGTTTCCTTCCGCGATGTTGAGCGGAATCGATTGACTGGCGCGAAGCCATTGATCACGCGCGTGGCGAAACACTCCGTTCAACTCTCCAGCATGCTCAAACACCCACGCAACGTAGTTGATCGACAATCGATAAACATCAAGTTTTTCGTGGCCCAATCCCATTATGATTTGATCGGTTGATGATGTCTTCGGATAGGTTCGATTTCGATTTCGATGGCGATGGCGATTTCGTCCTCAAAACCCGTTTCAAAACGGGCGATGGCTTTGCTCCAGCATTTCGGCACCGGTCCACGGGTCCACCCGGATTTGCCGGCGCTCGCCGCCGACTTCCATTTCCAGCCAGAAGGAGGTCGCGCTGCCGTCGGGATAAAAGACCACTTGGTCGATGGGGCGGGTGTCGATCAATTGCCCCCGAATCAAAATCAATTCCGAGCGGGGCCGCTCCTGCACGAACCGCACCAGAATCTCCCGTCCGTCATGGGTGAGCGCGTGCACGGGAAAGCGGCGGATCACGCTTCCCCCGCCGTCCCCCGCGGCCATGACAAAGGAGGTTTCCTCCTCGTCATACCAAAGGACCACCGGTTTTTTGCGCAACAGCGACTCCAGCCGGGCTTCCCGCGCCGCCGTCCAGAAAGCGTTTTCCGCCGTGATCTCCTCCTCTTCCTGAAAGACGACGTTGAAATTCATCACAAACAACGTGGTGATGATGGCGATCAGCCCGAGCACCAGCAGGATTTCCAGAATGGTGAAACCGGACCGGAAACCAACGGCTTTGGATCGGGGAGAGCCGACGGGGCGGGCCTTACCAGTTGCCGATGACGTTGTCATTATCGGCGCCGTCCGGGCCGAGGGACCAGACGTCGTAGCCGTCTTGATTGCGCGTGCCGGGGTAGCGGTATTGATAAGGATTGCCCCACGGGTCGAGCGGCAGGCGGCCCCCTTGCAAATACGGGCCGCGCCAGCGGTCGCCCCGGTTTGACGGAGCCCGCACCAACGCTTCCAGTCCGTCCTCGGTGCTCGGATAGCTTCCCATGTGAATGCGGTAATTCATAAGGGGCGTCTTAATCGATTCATTCACGAACAAGGCGGCGACGTTTTCCTGGCTGTCACTGAAAATTTTGTCGAGCTGGGTCACCCCGACCGCGATCAGCATGCCGATGATGGCCAGCACGACCAGGATTTCGAGAGCGGTGAAGGCCGCCAACCGGCGGAGTCGGGAATGGATTTTTTTGTTCATGGAATAGAAGACGGTTGGAGAATGATGAGAAGAAACGTAAAACAATCGGGAAGCTTTTCCAGTGAAAAGAACACTCCCTGTAAAAACCGCTTCGGCGGAAAAGTTTCTTTCCGGGTTTTGGGGGCGCACTTTCACTCATCCATTCAGATTTCCCAGAACCTTGAACCCGGAGGGTTCGCAGCTTGTAACTCCTTCGGCGTGCTCAGGGCGGGCCGGTGGTTGAGCGAGGCGCGAGCGACACCACCGGATAACGGTGCCCAAGACAATCGCACCCCGGCGGGGTGCCAGCGGCTGCGAGCCTTTCAGGGTCAGTGTATCCCGAAAACCTTTTGCACAATCCCCCGAATCGCACAGGTTGTTGTAACCCGATGATCACCGTCACCAAAACCAACGCCCTCCGATTTCATCAACACGGCCTCCCGAAGGACGTTTTGCGCATGGAAACCCTTCCCCTCCACCCGTTGGCGGAAGACGAAGTGTTGATCCGCGTGCTGGCCTCCCCGGTCAATCCCTCCGATCTCGGCACCTTGGCGGGAAGTTACGGGGCGTTGCCCAAACTTCCCGCCGTGGCCGGACGGGAGGGGGTGGGCGAAATCGTGGAAGCGGGACCCGCCGCCAACGGCCTGGCGCCCGGCGATCGGGTGCTCCTTCCCGAAGGCGCCGGTGGCTGGCGGGAGTGGATGACCGCCCCGGCGCGCGGCCTGATCCCGGTCCCCGCCTCCATTCCCATCGAGCAGGCGGCGATGGCCTCCATCAACCCGCCCACCGCCCGGCTCCTTCTGGATTCCTTCGTCGATCTGCGTCCGGGAGATTGGGTCGCGCAAAACGCGGCCAATTCCGCCGTCGGCCATTACCTCATCCAGATGGCCCGCGCCCGCGGCGTCCACACCCTGAATTTCGTGCGCGACCCCGCGTGGATCTCCCGTTTGCGCGATCTCGGGGCGGACGAAGTGCTGGTGGACGAAGACGCCTCCGCGCAGGCGGCGCGCAAGCTGACCGGAGGCCGCGGCGCCAAGCTGGCCCTGAATTCAGTGGGCGGCCCCAGTGCCATCCGTTTGATCAAAACCCTTGCCGACGGCGGCACCCTCGTCACCTTCGGCGGCATGACCGGAGAACCGGTGCGCTTCCCCACCCGGCACCTGATTTTTCACGACATCCGCCTGCGGGGTTTTTGGCTGAACCGCTGGAAACAGGACGCGACCGGTGAACAACGGGCCGATCTCTTCGCCGACATCTTCGCCCAAATGGCCGACGGCACCCTCCGCGCCCCGGTGGAAAGCCCCCACCCCCTGGCCGACCACGCCACCGCCCTGGAGCAAGCCGCCCGCGGCGGCCGCCGGGGAAAAATCCTGTTCAAAATGACGGATGCGTGAGTGGGGGCGGAAGTTGCTCACCGCCAAATCGAAATCTTTATCGAAATCAAAATCGAAATCGGGATCGATATCGATATCGAAATCGAAATCGCCGCCCCATCCCGCCGGTTTCGTTGGCCATTCCCGAAAGTTTCGTGTTCACTGCCCCACCAATTCACTTTTTCTCATGCGCATCGGACTGGCTCAAATCAACACCATCGTGGGGGATCTCCCGGGCAACCGGGACCGCATTCTCGCCGCCTACCGCCACTTGGTCGGCGAAGGTGCCCAACTGGTTCTGTTCCCGGAGTTGGTCGTCACCGGCTACCCGCCGCGCGACTTGCTGCTCAAACGCCGCTTCGTCTCCGACGCCGAGGAAACCCTGCTGAAGATCGCGGCGGAAATCGGCGACACGCCGGCCTTGATCGGTTTCCCGGAAACCAATCCCGGATCAACGGGCCGCCCGTTCTTCAACGCCGCCGCCTGGTGCGTGGCGGGCGAGGTTCGCGAGGTCGCCCGCAAATGCCTGCTGCCCAGTTACGACGTTTTTGACGAAGACCGCTATTTCGCCCCGGCTTCACACCCGCGGATCATCGAACACAACGGCCTGCGCATCGGCGTCACCATCTGCGAAGACATCTGGACACTCTCCCACCAGCCGGAACGGGCGCGCTACGAAGACGCACCCCTGCAGTATTTGCAGGGAGAAACCCTCGACGCGGTGGTCAATTTGTCCGCCAGCCCCTGGCACGGAGACAAACGCGCAATCCGCCGCCAACTGGTTGCCGGCGTGGCCCGGTTTTGCCAGGCCCCCGTTGTCCTCTGCAATGCCGTCGGCGGCAACGACGAGCTGATTTTTGACGGCACCGGCCTGGCGGCGGACGCCTCCGGCCACTTGCTCGACGAGTTGCCCTCCTTCGAGGAATGCCTGCGGGTGGTGGACCTCGCGGGCGCTCCCCGGCAACCGGCCGCCGCTCCGGCCGACACCGAAATCGACGATATCGAGCGCGCCCTCGTGCTCGGCCTTCGGGACTACGCCCACAAATCCGGTTTTCAACGCGCCCTGGTCGGCCTCAGCGGTGGTATCGACTCCGCGGTTACAGCCGCCCTCGCCACGCTCGCGCTGGGGGCGGACAACGTGATCGGCATCAGCCTCCCCTCGGCCATTTCCAGTGAACACAGCAAAGAGGACGCCCGCCAACTGGCCGCAAACCTCGGCATCCGCTTCGAAACCCTCCCGATCAACGGCATCGTGCGCGAAGCGGAATCCACCCTCGCCCCTCTCTTCACCGGCCGCGAAACCGATGTGACCGAGGAGAACATCCAAGCCCGCGCCCGCGGCCTCCTGCTGATGGCGGTTTCCAACAAATTTCACGCCCTGTTGCTGACCACCGGCAACAAAAGCGAATTGGCCGTTGGCTACTGCACGCTCTACGGCGACATGGCCGGCGGTTTGGCGGTCCTCTCCGATCTTCCCAAAACAAAGGTCTTCGCCCTGGCCCGCCATTTGAACCGGGAAGGCGAACGGATTCCCCTTTCCACCATCGAAAAGCCGCCCTCGGCTGAACTCCGGCCCGACCAAAAGGATGAAGACTCCCTGCCGCCCTACGAAATTTTGGACGAAATCCTGCAACGCTATGTCGAATGGGGCGAGTCGTCGCGGGACATCATTGGGGCCGGTTTCGGCGAAGCGGTGGTGAAGGAGGTGGTGCGCAAGGTCGATCTGAATGAATACAAACGCAAGCAGGCCCCCCCCGGCCTGAAAATCACCCCGCTGGCCTTTGGCACCGGCCGCCGCCTTCCCTTGGTGCAACGCTACGTGAGCTGACATAGATTTGGCGGCAACCCGCTTTTTCGCGGGTTGCCAACCTTGGGCGGCGGCCCGGGACCATCGCTCAAATTTGGAAGTCGATGTTGCCGGAGAGTTCGTGGAGGCCGCATTCCCGCTTCGTGCCGTTGAAACGGGTTTCCTCCTCGGTCATGCCTTCGCCCAGGGGCTTGGTGCTGTGCCAATCCCCGATTGACACGTACCCTTCGTTCCAGAGCGGATGATACGGGAGGTCGTGCTGTTGCAGGTAGCGGTAAACATCACGGTCGGTCCACTCGATGATCGGGTGGATTTTGAATGTGTTTTTTTGCTTCAAAACCACCGGCAGCTTTTCGCGGGAGGAGGCCTGCTGGCGCCGCAACCCCGCCAACCAAGCCACCGCGCCGGTCTCGGTGATGGCCCGGTTCATCGGCTCGACCTTGTTCAGAAAATTGTAGCGGGCCAATCCCTCCGCCCCCTGCTCCCAAAGCTTGCCATGCAGGGCCTCCTGCTCGGCGGCGGTGCTCACGGCATGGTATTTTTTCAGATTCAGGTTGAGCCTTAGCCGCAATTCCTCGGCAAACCGGTAAGTTTCGGGAAACAGATATCCGGTGTCGATGAACAGGACCGGGATGTCGGGAAGCACGCGGGTCACCATGTGCAGCATGACGGCGGACTGGGCGCCGAAACTGGAACTCATCACCAGACGCTCCCCGAAAACCTCCGCCGCCCAACGCACACGCTCGCCCGCCGGAGCCTTCTCCAACTCCCCGTTGGCGGCCAGCACCTCGTCATCGCTCAGTTCCACTTTTCGATCTTCGACCATCATCGGATTACCATATCAAAGAGGTAACTTTAGTATTTCACCCAATGAAGTCAACTACCCTTGCCAATACCGACACCCCATTGAATTTTCCCGCACGTTGAATCCTCCCCTTGGCCGGGCCGGGGGGAGTCCGCGATTGCCACGAGCCGGTTTTGCCTGTTGGATCGGTTCATGACGGAACAAACAAAGGAATCATCCCCCGCCATGGTTCTCCCTCCCGGCGCGCGCTTTTACGCCATTCTGGACAGCGGGTATGTCAGGCCGTCCGCGTGGATGGGAAAATGCCAGGCGCTGCTGGAGGGCGGAGCCGACCTGATTCAGTTGCGGGCGAAAAAGGAAACCGCCCGGCAACGGGAGGAATTGCTGAAAACGATTTTGCCGTTGTTCGTGCAAACCGGCGTGCCGTTGATCGTAAACGACGACATTGAGCTGGCGCTGAAATATCCCAGGCTCGGTTTGCATGTCGGCCAGGATGATTTGCCCGCGGAGGAGGCCCGTCGGCAACTGGGGCCCGGGCGGATTCTCGGTCTCTCCACCCACTCGCCCAAACAAGCCCGCGCCGCCCTCGCCTTGCCGCCGGGCACCCTCTCCTATTTCGCGGTGGGACCGGTTTTCGCCACCCCGACCAAACCGGATTACCAACCGGTCGGCTTGGAATTGGTCCGCGCCGTCAGTGGTTGGAAACCGGATTTGCCGTTCTTCTGCATCGGGGGCGTCAACCGCCGCACCCTTCCCGACGTGATCGAGGCGGGCGGACGGCGGGCGGTGGTTGTCTCCGACGTGCTGCGGGCGGACGACACCGCCGGGGCGGTCCGTCAAATGCGGCAGGCGCTTGCGGATGCCAAGGACCCGGCTTCCCCATAAATTCAACCACTGAACCGCCGTCCCGATTCAGGACGGTCGGTGCTCCCGCGCGAAAAACTCCGACCGCACATCGCGCAGCGCGGGAAAGGCGGCCCGCCATTCGCGGATGCCGTTCGGGTCGATTTCGGCGGACACCACTTCCTCCCCGTCACCGCCCTCGGCGGCGACCCCGCCCGCCGCGTCCACCAGCAGCGAGCCCCCGGCGTAATCAACATTGGGATCCCGGCCGGTCCGGTTGATCCCGGCCACCCAAGCCAGGTTTTCCACCGCGCGCGCTTGCAGCAACAACCGCCAGTGCGCGGCCCGCTTGGCCGGCCAACTGGCAATCACGGTGAACAGCTCCGTCCCGGCCAGGGCGGCGAGGCGAAAAACCTCGGGAAAGCGCAGGTCGTAGCACACAAAGGGAGCCACCTTGATGCCGTTCCAATCCCAAACCGCGATGGAGTTCCCCAACGCATGATGGCGCTCCTCGCCCGCCGGCGTGAAGGCGTGCAGTTTGGCCTGCCGGAAAAGCTCCCGTCCGTCGGGACCCGTCACCACCGTTTCGTTGCGCGGAACGCCGTCTTCGCCGCGGCGCACCACCCCGGCCGTCACGTATACGGATCGTTCCCGGGCCACCCGGGCGAGAAACGCCATGCCCGGGGAGGATTCATCCTCAGCGGTCAGTTCCGGATTCATGGTGAACCCGGTGGCGTACATTTCCGGAAAAACCAACAGATCGCCCGGTTCCGTTTCCAACGGTTCGAGCAAGGCCCGGACTTTGGCGAAGTTGGCCTCCCGGTTTTCCCAAACCTGATCCCACTGAAATCCGTGCAGTTTCATCCTTGGTTACGTAACCGAACAAACCAAACCAATCCACAAAATAGATGCAAAAGTCGATGTATGCCCCCATGGGGCTTCCAGAAAAGTAGCTGCCAGACCTTTTGGTCGGCAGTCAAGGCAGGGCCGAAAAGTAGCTGCCAGACCTCCGGTCGGCAGTCATGGAAATTCGGGGCGTACGGTAGCCGCCGGACCTGTGACTCGGCTGAACTCGTCGCAGGCTGGCCGACAGTCGTGGTTGCTCATTCCCCGGCTGCTCTTGCGGTGGGGAAACGGCAAGGAAACCGCGACCTCAATAAGGGCAAGTGGAAGAACGTCGTGTTGGAGGAACTTCGGAGCAAGGGGAAGATCGATATCGCCCGCCGGCTTCGCAAAGAGACTTCGGCGAGCAACCCCTGGATCGCCGATCGCTTGAACATGGGGCACCCCAGCAGGGTCGGTTTGAACCTCGGAAGCAGGTGATGTTAAATTCAAGGGCCTCTTCAACATCCTGGGCGTAACCGGCGGCGATCTCCTCCGGCGCCTCGGCTGTGCCGAGGTCAATTTCGTCGAGTTTGCCTCGGGGTTCGCCTGCCCCCCACAGGCAACAAGCCAAAGAGCCACCGCGGCGATTAGGGCGGTCCCGGGATTCCCTGGTGTAAGCAGAAATTTCATACAGTTTATCCTTCTGAAAACAAGCGGGCAATGCAAGGTCGCAGGCTCAGACGCTTGGATTGATCCCTTTCCCCAAAACCTAAATTTTCTTTCCTTCTGTCGCTCCCCCTGGTTACTGTCTGTGGACAGGATTTCCAAAACGACACCAAGATCGGGCTCCGTTTTCGTTTTTCCGCTAACCGAGCCTAACACGACGATCAGCTCACCCAAAGAGATTTTCCCTGAGCCATGTTTTTCAGAAAAACTTATTCACTCTTCATCGCCCTTGCGGTTCTGTTTGTTCCTTCCGGCGCCTTCGCTGGAGAGGGGGAGATGCGGGCAATGTGGGCGGATGCGTGGGGTGTCGGCTTCCACAATCAGGATGAGGTGGACGACCTGGTCCAGGCGGCGAGGACAAACAATTTCAATGCCATCGTCGTTCAGATGCGGCGGCGGGGCGACGCTTTCTACCTGCCGCGAGAGCCGAACGGCGACCCGCGCACCACGGCGCTCGATCCGGACTTCGATGCGTTGGCCGCGCTCATCGAGGCGGCCCACAACACCTCGCCCCGGATTGAGGTTCACTGCTGGGTCATCGCTTTTCCTGTCTGGCACCTAAAAGATGAGCCGCCGCCCCAACCGGAACACATTTATAATCTGCACCCCGAGTATCTGACCCAAACCTCCGGCGGCGAAACGTTTATTGCCGAGGGGTATTATGTCGATCCCGGCCATCCCGACGCCATGCGCTGGACAGCCAGGATGGCAAAGGACATTGTCGCTCACTACGACATCGATGGATTTCACTGGGATTACATTCGCTACCCGGGATCGAATTCCGGCTACAACGAGACGGCGATAGCCCGCTACAACGAGGAATTCGGCCTCACGGGTCAGCCGGCGTCCAACGATCGGCGCTTTTTGGATTGGCGGCGGATGCAGGTGGGAGATTTTTTGCGCTGGGTAAACGCCGACCTCCTGGAAATCCGTCCCGATTTGGCCATCTCGGCCGCGGTTTTCGGGAGCCGAAGCCAAGCCTTTTCCAACGTTCTCCAGGACTGGTCGGCGTGGAACGCTCAGGGCATCATCGACCTCGCGATGCCCATGATCTACCGGTCAGACAATTCCACTTTCATTTCCCGGGTCAACGACGGCCTCAGTCACCAGGGAGCCCGCCGTGTCTATGTCGGCCAGGGCGCCCTCCGGAATCCACCGGATAACACGGTCGTGCAACTCGGCTACGCCCGCGATCGAGGGGCTCTCGGGACGGTCTTGTACAGTTACCGGCATCCCAGAAGCGGCGACGTGGATGCGACTATCCGCGCGCAGACGCTCGCTTACATTCGGGACAACTACCAGCCAACCTGGACAGAAACTCCCCCGCTTCCGTGGAAGGAGACCGCCGGCATCGCGAAAGGACGCGTGATCGACGGCGAAACGGGCGAGATCGTTTACAACGCCTACGTCAGTATCGATGCGGGCGCCGGATTCGCGCAACGCAGTTGCGTGCAGGGCGGCTACGCGTTTTTTAACGTCGCCGGCGGAACCTGGACGGTCGCGGCCAGTTTCGACGGGCGTATTGCCCGCGAGACAGTGACCGCAACGCCCGGCGAGGTGGCGCACGTCGATCTGGTCCTGCGCGAGCGGGAACCGGCCGATCCGCCGAAGACGATTCTCCTCACCAGTTTCGAAGACGTGAACGCCGGGCCGGACAACGGGACCGTCCTGTTCCGGAGCCCTTCTTACTCCGGAACGACCACACAGAATGTACAGTCGTCGCCGAATTCCACGCGAATGACTCGAGATCCTCCAGCCGGCATCGCCGGAGACCAAAGCCTGCGCGTGGATTTTGCCTTCGAGCCGAATCTCGAAAACCCATGGCTTCGGCTCACCACGCACCAGGCGATCCGTTTTCCGAATCCCATCCTCCCGCTGGATCGAACTTTCCGCTTCGACATCCACACCAACCAGGATGTCTATGTCGCAATCGGCATCCGCGACAATGGCGCGCCCGGACTCATCGGCAGCAACGGCGGAGACATTGGAACGATCGAATGGGTCGGCGGCATCACCGACAACGTGCGGGAGGGCGTTCCGGGGACCGTCGTGCCGCCGCTCGGCCGCCTGGTTAAGGCCGGCGAATGGACCACCCTTCACTTCCAACTCCCCGAAGAACCGGTCAAAGCCTTCAACGGCACGGGCGATCTCACGCATCCCCAGGGTGTGTTTGAGCACATCGCCTTCGTCCCGATCATCGCGGAGGACGGGGCGTATTCAACAAATCAATACGAGGTCTATCTTGACAATTTCGCCGTGACCGACGAACCGCCGCCCGCCGCATCGGTCACTTACAAAATTTGGGCCGAAAATTCGTTGCCGGAGGGACAACGCGGCAAGCACGACGATCCCGGCGGCTACGGCATCTGTCAGCGGCGTTCTGAAAATGCGGTGAATCCGGCGGTTTGAACGTGTATTTTCTTCCCTCGATCTTCTTCCGGAAAACTTCCAAAAAATCTCTTCTTCGTCCTTCTGGATCTTCTTCGTCTTCGTTTTCTTCGAGCAGGTTTTCGTCGTTCTGGCGGGCTCTTTTGGGAAGGGTGGTTGCGATAAATTCGCCAACCGCCAATGCAAAAGCCTAAGAGACGCAAGTGCCTGTGCTGTAAGACGCTATTCCGCCCCGATCCCCGCACGGCCCATCACCAAAAGTATTGCTCGAAGCGCGATTGCCGAGCCGCCAGCAAGCGGGCCAGCCGGCGTCGCTGGACGGACAAACCGGAGAACCGGGATCACTTTCGCGGTCCGGTTCATGTCGAGCGCGTGCGAGCCTGGCGGGAGGCCCATCCCGGATACTGGAAAAAGAGCCGCCCCTTGCGTCAAGGTACGTTACAAGATGAGTGCGAATCGCAAACAACTGAAGGAAAGGAAGATAAGGTAAAAAATGCAGGGCGTGCGTTACAAGAGGAGATATTTTTGCAACCCGCTTTCCTTGTGGGACTTATCGCCCAAGCTATCGGCAGTACGTTACAAGAGGAGATCGCCGAATCGGCGCGAAGGATGCAAACCCGTGGACTGGATATCCTGGGCAGAGTGCCCGGGAGCGAAACCGTCAGAAGAAAGGTTGCATCATGAAACAACACAAACGTCTGCTTTGCCCGCAGCGGCGGCGCAAGCTGCCCTCCGGCTTCAGTTGGATCGATCATCGCCTGGTGCGCGACTCCCACATCGAAAAGTGCGGTCCGAAGGCGCTGGCTCTCTACCTGTTCCTGGTAACGGTCGGCGATGCCGAGGGGCTGAGCTATTACGGCGACGAGGCTATCGGGCGGCGCCTCCACCTCGACGGCGGGGACCTTGCCTTCGCACGCGGAGAGCTGGTTGAGGCCGGCCTTATCGCCTGGGAGCGCCCGCTCTATCAGGTGCTCGATCTCGACCGCTTCCGTGCGGCCGAGCCTGCCGCCAGGAGAGCCCCCTTGTCTCGCAGCGGCGCCGTCCAATCCCTTGGCGATATCCTCCGCCAGGCTGCCGGGGAAGGAGGTATCCAGTGATCGATTACGAAACGTATTGCCACATTCGCCAACTGGCCGTTGAGCAAAACCTGAGCGTCTCCCAGATCGCCGCGCAAACCGGTCGCGACGAGCGAACCGTCTCGCGCTGGATCAAGCAGGAACGCTACCGCCCCCGGCGCGGCGCCCGCCGGCCAAGCAAGCTCGATATTTACAAAGACCAGATCGCCGGCTGGCTTGAGCGTCATTCCTACAGCGCCGCCCAGATCCTCCAGCGCCTGCGCCAGCAAGGCTACACCGGCGGTTACAGCATCGTCAAAGAACACGTTCGCAAGGTCCGGCCGGTTGGCAGGCCGGCCTACCTGACACTCGCTTTCGCCCCCGGCGAGTGCATCCAGGTCGACTGGGGCTGCGCGGGAAACGTGCAGGTCGGCTCCACCACCCGCCGCCTGAGCTTCCTTTGCCTGGTGCTTTGCCACAGCCGCATGCTCTATGTCGAGTTTGCTTTGAGCGAGCGGCTGGAGAGCTTCCTGCACTGCCTCAAAAACGGCCTCCAATACTTTGGCGGCTCTCCGGAAAGGCTGATGGTCGACAACATGAAAACCGCGGTGTTGAGCCATCGTCCCGGCGAAGCGGCGGTCATCCACCCGCGCCTGCTGGATATGGCCGCGCACTACGGCTTCGGCGTCACCGCCCATTCCCCGCGCAGGCCCAACCAAAAAGGACGCGTCGAAAACGCCGTCGGCTACGTAAAGAAAAACTTCCTCGCCGGGCTCGACCTGGCCGAATGGGCGATTATCGACGGCATGGAACAGACGGCGCCGCGCGACGCCGAGACCGAAACCGTGACCGTTACCGACCCTGAACGGCTGGATGACTGGTCGAGACGATTCCTTCGCCTGCGGGTGGAGTGATGGAACGCACCGCCGCGCCTCCTGACATCGAGATAAGCCGAAGGAGAAGTGCCATCCTGGCGCTTTCAAACATGGCCTGCGACGGAAAGGGCCGTAGGGGCCACAGTTCAACAACGGCCTGTCCCAAATGCGGCTCACCCCGGTTCGAACCGACCACCGTTTCCGAGCCATGAAGAACAGTTTGTCCATCAAGAATCGAGCCTTGCCCCCGTCCGGCCTTCAACAAACCACAGCCCGCCCCCAGTCCTCCACTTGTAATCCCGGCACCCGTGAAAACTCATCCACGTTGTTCGTCACCAATACGCCGCCACCGGAGCGGACGGTCGCGGCTATAATCAGATCGTAGGGGCCGATAACCTCTCCGGACGCCTCCAACCCGGCGCGAATCTCGCCGTAATGCTCCACGGCGGCTCCGACGAACGGCAACCGGGAAAAGGGCGCGAGAAACGCTTCTACCTTCCTGAGGTTCTCCTCCCGTCGCTGGCTCTTCCAGGCGCCATAAATCAATTCGGCGCGCACCATTTCAGGAATCCTGATTTCGCCGGGACGGCGGGATCTCATTCGCGTCTTGATCGCCTCCGATCCCGTTCGCCCGGTGATGGCGCAAATGACGGTGTTTGTGTCGAAACAATAGATCACAATGGATGCCGGTCCATGTCGCGAGAAGCGGGAAGCTCATCCGGAACGGTAAAGGTCTCATCGCGAATCGAGCCAAAGAGGCCGAAGAAATCTTCCGACCAAACGTCCTCCGTTTCAT
>PXDN01000217.1 GCA_003566375.1 Opitutia bacterium | reverse complement strand
GTAGCCGAACTCCGCGAAGAAACGGGCCGCCTCCGCGCAAATCTCCTGGCGGCGCCGCTTGGCCAGCCCCGGATCCACCGGACGTCCCCGCTTGTTTGAAACCGCATTCATGACGGAAACTATTTACTAGACGGACCCGTCCGTCAAATAAACCAGCCTATTGCTATTTTGTTATTAGCCTGAACGGGAAAGCCCAAAAGCCGCGCTTTTGGGCAGGCGGGTTAACCGGAGACCGGCCACAACCCGTTTTTACGCGACTTTTCACGGGTTTCGGGTTTCCTTCCAACCATGATCAGCCGTCTTTTCCGCCTCCGCCCGCCCGCCCTTGGCTGCTTCCTGGCCATGGCGGCCTGTGCCTTCGTGGCAGATCCCGCCCGGGCCCAGGGAATGACCGGGCCGGAAACCAACCGGGAATTCCGCGGTGCCTGGATCGCCACCGTGGCCAACATCGACTGGCCCTCCTCCCGCGGTCTCTCCACCGCCGAGCAGCAGGCCGAACTGACGGCCATGCTCGACAAGGCGGTTGAATATCATCTCAACGCCGTCATTTTTCAGGTTCGCCCGATGGGCGATGCCCTTTATGAATCCCGTTTGGAACCGTGGTCCGAGTTTTTGACCGGACAGGCCGGGCGGGCGCCGAGCCCCTTCTACGATCCACTGGCTTTTGTGATCGAGGAATCGCACAAACGGGGACTGGAATTGCACGCTTGGTTCAACCCCTACCGGGCCAAACACCCGAGCGCCCGCTCGGAACTGCCGCGCAACCACATCAGCCGCACCCGTCCCGAAATCACCCGCGAATACGGGCGCTACCTTTGGCTCGACCCGACCGACGAGCGGACCAAACGCCACACGCTCGATGTGATTCTCGACGTGGTGCGCCGCTACAATGTGGACGGGGTCCACATCGACGATTATTTTTATCCTTACCGGTCCTATGCGGACGGAGCCGACTTTCCCGATGACGCCAATTGGGAAGCCTACCGCCGCCAGGGAGGACGGTTGGACAGGGCCGACTGGCGCCGCTCGCATGTCAACGATTTCGTCCGGCGGCTATACGAGGAAGTCAAGCGCGAGGACCGGCGGGTGCGGGTCGGCATCAGCCCGTTCGGCATCTGGCGGCCCAACAACCCGCCGGGTATCCAAGGTTTGGATCAATACAACGTGCTGTACGCCGATGCCAAACTCTGGCTCAACGAGGGTTGGCTCGACTATTTCAGCCCGCAGCTGTATTGGCCAATCGACCAGGCGCCCCAGTCCTACACCCGCCTGCTGGCCTGGTGGGTCGGCGAAAACCGGCACCGGCGGCACGTGTGGCCGGGCAACTTCACCAGCCGCATCGACAACACGCCCCGTTCCTGGGACCCGGAGGAAATCGTCAACCAAATCCGCGTCACCCGGGAACAGGCCGGAGCGTCCGGCAACATCCATTTCAGCATGATTGCCCTCAGCGAAAACCGCAAGGGGATCGGGGACCGCCTGCGCGGGACGGTTTACGCCGAACCAGCCCTTCCGCCGGCTTCCCCGTGGCTGGGCAACCAGCCGCCCCAGCCGCCCCGGGCCAGCATCCAGCGCGCGCGGAGCGGGGAATTGGTGATCTCTTGGGAAAACTCGGTGCGCGACGACGTGCGCGTGTGGGTCCTCCACTTCCGCCGGGACAACAGATGGAGCATGCGGGTCATTCCCGCCCACGATGTCCGCACCCACACCACCCGCATGCGGGGCGACGCCGGGGTGACCGATCTCGCCATCTCCGCCGTGGACCGCCTCGGGAATGAGAGTGCCCGCGCTTTTTTGCGCGTGCCGGGAGAATGAGGCAGCGGAGGGATGCGGAAATGGAGTTCTCCACCACCCCACTCCTTTCTTGCACGCGGGCGGGTTTTTCCTCCTAATCCGGCGTCATGATCCAATCATGCCTCTCCCGCCGAACCACCAACCGTTGTGGCCTTGGAAGCCGTTTGTTTTCCGGAATCGCCATGGGCGCCGCCTGCGCGCTTGCCGTCCCGGCCGCCGCCAATGACAGTGAACAGGTGCGACAGGCCATGGAAATTCACGAGGAGGTCTGGACCGTGGACACCCACGTCGATGTGCCCATCGTCATGCAGCGACCGTTTTTCAACATCCGGGAACGGCACAGCCAACTCGAACACCGCAGCCAGTTCGACATCCCCCGCATGATCGAGGGAGGCCTGGACGCCGCGTTTTTCGCGGTTTACCACCCCCAGGGGCCGCGCACGGTCGAGGGGCGGCGGAACGCGGTCGAGCAGGCGCGCCACCAGTTCGATCTGATTCACCAAGCGGTGCGGGACAACAGCGACGTCCTCGAGCTGGCTACCGAGGCCGACGATGCCGAACGCATTCGCCGGGCGGGCAAGCGGGCGGTTTACATCGGCATTGAAAACGGCTACGTGATAGGCCGCGATCTCGACGTGTTGCATGAGTTCTTTGACCGGGGCGCCCGCTACGTGACGCTCGCCCACACCCGCAACAACGACATCTGTGATTCCTCCACCGACCGCCGTGAACATGGCGGCCTGAGCGATTTCGGCCGGCTGGTGGTTCGGGAAATGAACAAACTGGGCATGATGATCGATGTTTCCCACATCTCCGATGACGCCGCCCTGCAAGCCATCGACCTCTCCCGCGCTCCAGTCATCGCCTCCCACTCCTCCGCCTACGCCATTTATCCCCATGCCCGCAACATGAACGACCACCTGTTGCGCCGGATTGCCGAAACCGGCGGGGTCGTGCAAATGAACATGTTCAGCCCCTACCTGATCGATGTCGAAACCACCCCCGAACGGGCCGAAGCCCTGCGGCGGTGGCGGGCGGAGTTTCCCGGGCGCGTCACCGAGCTGCCGGTCGAGCGGATGAAAGCCGCCGTCGAAG
>PXDN01000057.1 GCA_003566375.1 Opitutia bacterium | reverse complement strand
CGGAGGCCGAGACAATAATGCAGGGGCATTTCATATCCAGAGCCCGCTCGATGGCGCGGGTGATTTTTTCACCAACCACCGAGCCCATGCTGGCGCCCATGAAGCGAAAATCCATCACCGCCACCGAAACCGGAATATCGTGAATGGAACCGGTCGCGCAGAGGACCGCGTCGAGAGCGCCGGTTTTCTTTTGATTCTGGGCCAATTTTTCTCCGTAAGAGGAACTTCCCTGAAAAGCCAGGGCGTCCACCGAGGAGAGATTGGCGTCGTGTTCCTTTAGGGAACCGGGATCAAGGAGATGGCTCAACCGCTGGCCGGCTTCGATGGGAAAGTGATACCCGCTTTGCGGAACCACCATTTGGTTTTGCTCAAGTTCCTTGTTGAAAACAAACTCCCCGGAGAGAGGGCATTTTCGCCACAACCCCTCGGGGATGTTTTTCTTTTTAACGGTGACCGTTGAATACTTTGGTTTGCTGAAAAGTGACATGGTGGACAGATTTACCCGTGGCCAAAAGTGACCACGTCCAAACTGCTTGCCCCGGCCTTCCGCAGAACGGTGGCGCAGGCGTTTAAAGTGGCGCCCGTGGTGAAAACGTCATCCACCAGGACATACCGTGATTTTGGATTTAAGGAGCAACCCGGTGTGATTGCAAAGGCATTTTTCAGGTTGTCCCGCCGTTGGGCGCGGTCCAGGTGAGTCTGGGTTTCGGTGTCCCGCACCCGGACCAACAGGTTCCGCACCGAAGCAGTCCCGTTTTCGCCGGCCAGGATGCCGGCAATCAACGCGCTCTGGTTGAAACCGCGCTCCCGTTCCTTGCGGGGGTGGAGCGGCACGGGGATGAGCACGGCATCCCGCACGAAGGGAACGAATCGACCGGTGGCGAGAAAAACCCGCCGCATGTCCTCCGCCACGTGCGTTTCCTTGCGGTATTTCAGCCCGTGCACCATGCGGCGGCCGGGTCCTTGCATCAACACGGCGGCCCGGCCTTCGCCAAAACGGGGTTGGCACTCCACGCAATGGGGACAAGCCCGGTTCTCCGCCATGCGTCCGAAAAACGGATAACCACAGGTGCCGCAGCATGGATCCCGGATCAGGGCAAGTTGCCGGGAACAGGGCGTGCAGATGAACCGGTAGGTGCTGTTGCCATCAACGGGGTCGTCGCAAGCGAGGCAGCAGCGCGGGTAGAGCACGTCGAGCAGGGCCGATCCCGCTTCGGCCATCGGTGGAAGCCATCCGGAGCGGGTGCGGGTTGGCGAACCCGTCATGGTTATGGAAAAGTTGACCGCCATGGGGAAAACGACGAACGATTGATTGGGATGGTTTATGGATTTCCGACGGGCTTTTGGCAACCTTTTCCGGTAACCCGCGCACCCGAACCATGACTCGCGCGCGCTGCGGTTACGGAAGATCGGCCAGGATCACCGGCCGGGCGCCGTCCTTCAGGGAACGGTTTACCGCTTCAGTAAAACGCATGTAGCGCGCGCCATCCGCGAACGAGGTCAACCGCACCGGTTTCCCTTCCCGGATGCTGTCGATGAAGTCGGCCTCCACCCGCCAACCGGGACGCTTTTCGGCGGGGATGGTGATTTCCCGCTCCTCCCGTCCATCGCCAAACCAAAGCCTGTCGGCGGCGACATCAAACCGCAGGCTGCCCCGGCTCCCGTTCAGGCGTATTTCGTTGCGGTGGGCGGACGGTTCCACGCCGCTGAAATGGTAGAGCAGGCGGGCGCCGGCCATTCGTCCGAGGATGGAAACGCTGTCGGGGATGTTCACGACACGGGTTTTCCCGTTTTCATCGATCCGTTCGCGGGTGAAAACGGCTCCGTCGGCTGCCACCCATTCCGGTTCGGTTTCCAGCCAACGCTGCGTCATCTCATGGTAAATGCCCATGCTGAGAATGTTCAGACCACTGAGGTTTTCGTCCTGCCTCCAGCCAAGAGGGGTCTCTTCCCTGAAGAGGCCGCCCGTGGTGTGGATAACGAGAATTTCCCGCAAATCGCCGAGCCGTCCCTCGGAGAGCATTTCTTTCACGGTGGGATCGACGCCGAGTGACATCGGGGCCGGCACGATTTGTTTAACCAAGCCGGGGTGTTTGCCTCCCGCTTCCTCCATGCGGAGCGCTTCGTCCAGATTTCGGGCCATGCGCGCCTCGGTCAACACGTGTTTGCCCGCTTCCAGGGCGGCGATGGTGGCTTCCGCGTGCAGGTAGGGCCAGGTGCCGATAAGCACCGCGTCCACATTCGGAGAATCCGTCACTTCGCGCCAGTGTTCGGCCACGGCGGGAATGTTGAAATCGGCGGCCGCTTTTGCGGAGGAGGCGCGGCTGCGGTTGCAGACGACGGTCACTTCGACGCCGGGAATGGATTGAAAACCCGGCAGGTGCATTTTCCGGGTGTTGTTGCCGGCGCCGATGACGCCAATGCGGATTTTTGGTTCAGCCATGATTGCAGTGTATCAAACCCGGCAAGAGCGGTCGGTTCAGGCTTTGCCCAACACCCGGCGCAACACCTTGCCCATGTCTTCCGACCGGTAAGGTTTGGCAAGAACTCCTTTGAATCCCTTGGCCAGATAATAGTCAGCGGTTTCCTCCGAATTGTAACCACTGGAAACAATGGCCCTCACCTCGGGATCGAGATCCAGCAGGTGTTGGAGCGTTTCCTCCCCGCCCATGCCGCCGGCGATGGTGAGATCGAGGATCACCGCGTCGTAGGGGTGGTCCACTTTGAGGTAGCGGCGGTAAAGCGCCAGCGCCTCCTCGCCGTTTTTGGCCAAATCGCATTCGTAATCGAGTCGTTTCAACATCCCGGCCGCGAGTTCGGTCAAATCCTTGTCATCATCCATGAACAGGATGCGGCCGGTCCCGAATTTTAGTTCGGGTGCCCGCTTAAGTTCTTCCTCCAGCGGTTTGTCGGTTTTGGGCAAATACACGGCAAAAGCGGTGCCCTTGCCCATTTGCGAGGAGACCGTGACCACCCCCTCGTGATCGCGCACCACCGCGAAAACGGTGGAAAGACCCAACCCGGTGCCTTGTTTTTTGGTGGTGAAAAACGGTTCGAAGATGCGGTCGAGGTAGTCGGGGGGGATGCCTGGGCCGCTGTCCTCAATAGTGATTTTCACATAGTCGCCTTTCGGCAAATCGGAGACTTCCCCTTCCCCCAAACTCAGGTTGCGGCCGATGGCCCGGAGTTTGCCGCCGCCGTCTCCCATGGCTTGCATGGCATTGATGATTAAATTGTTGAAAACTTGATTGATGCGCGAAAGTTCAACTTCGACCAAGTGCAAATCGCTTTCAATGTCGATTTCCGGGCGCACTTGGGAGCCCGCCGTGGCCAAACGCAGAGTGTCCCGGACAGTGTTTTCGACACGCACCACTTTTTTCCCGGTTACCCGGCCGCGGGCAAAAGTGAGAAGTTGCCGGGCCAGGTTTTTGGCATCGAGACAGGCCCGTTCCGCGTTTTCCAGAATATCGGTCTCATGGGTCTCCCTGGCCAGGGAAACTCCGCCCATGATGCTGGTGAGAAGATTGTTGAAATCATGGGCGATCCCGCTGGCCAGCAAACCGAGGGCGTGCAGCCGGTTGCTGTGCACCAGCTCTTCGGGCGTCAGGCTCATTTCGTCGGGATCGCGGAATATGGTGACGGTGCCGAGAATTCGTTGGGCGGCGTCGCGGAGAGGGTGGCAGGAGAGCACGATTTCGCGCGGCGTTCCGTCGGCCGCCGCGAGGATGAGATCTTTGCTCAACACCACCGGATTGCCCGCGGCGAGCACCTCGTCTCCCAAGTCCCGGGCCGGGCGCCCGTCATGGCGGTAGCGCAAATCCAACACTTCGTTGAGGACCGGAAGATCACTTTCGGCCGGATCCCGCCCGGTCAGGCGGCGGGCGACGGGATTCATCAAAAACACCCGCGAATCCGGATCGGCCAGCACGACGCCTTCCTGCAGGTGGTCCAGCGCGGCGGCGGCGATCCCGCGGGGATCGCGGGTTCCCTCGTCCATGTTGGTCAGCGCCTCTTCCTCAATCACGAAGCCAAGTACCCGCAGCAGGTCGCCGTGCCGGTTGGTGATGCGGGTCAGGCGGACCATGAGGTTGTAAAAGGTGCCGTCTTTGTGGCGGAGATGCATTTCCCGATGCAGGGTGGGGCGGTTCTCCGGGTCGGCGAAAATGCGCGGCCACTCGTCCGGTTGGGCCTCCGAAGGCTTCAGCAATTTCCGGAAGGTGTCGGGCATGTCGGCAAGATCCCCGGCGTCGTAGCCGAGCAAGCGTTGCCAGGCCGGGGAGAAGTAGGTGGTGTGATGGCGGAAATCGAGGTCGAAGAAGGCGAGGTTCCCGCGTTGCAAAAGGGTTAAAAACCGATCCTCGTTTTCCAGTGCCTCCTCCTCCACCAGCTTGCGGTCCTGAATGTCAATATGCAACCCGACCACGCGCGAAATATGTCCGCTTCCATCAAAATGCTTGGTCCCCACACTTTGCACCCAGATGTAAGCCCCGTTTTTGTGGCGCATGCGGAACTCGGCCAAATACGGCCGTTTATCCCAGGGGGCCCCTTCCTCGGGATGGTCCGGGGTGGCGTCGGAATCATCAGGATGAATCAGCTTGATCAAGGTCTCGTGCCGGTTTTCCAACTCGTTGTCCGCGTAGCCGAGCATGACTTTCCACGGGGTGGAAAACCGGCAGTCTCCACTGGCCACGTCGATTTCAAAAAAAGCCAGTCCCTCGATGCCGCCGGGCCAGGACGTCCCGGTGTCGGGCGTGGGAATCACTGGCTGGGCGGTAGGCGCCGGGGTTGGCATGGTTTGAGCCGGGGCCGGAGCGGGTGGGCCGTTCCCGGTCCGGCGGCCGGTGGAGGGACTGAAGCCGACCGTGTTGGCGCCGCGTTTCAAATTGGCCGAGTATCCGTCCCCATCGGGTTTGAGCAGCAACTCCACCGCGAAGGCCTCCCCCTCCAGCGGGAGAGCGGTCAGGGGAAGGGGAGCCTCGCGGGTGCTTTCCCGCAGGACATCCCATTCCGCTTCCCGCGCTTCCGGCGTGTCAGCCAACACGTCGAGCACAAAGAGTTCACCCAGGAATAGTCCGCGCAATTCCTCCGGTTCGGTCGCCGCCCACCATTCCGCCGCCGAGGAGCTGGCCGCCAGGATATGCCCGGCCGCGTCCAGGGAAATGGTGGCGGTTGTTTTGGATTGTGTGGATGGCGGTGGCACGTGGCGGTGATTTGATAATTGTGAACACTTTGAGGGGAAACCCTTCGCGGGCAAAGAAAAAACCCTGCTGCGGGAGCGTTTTCGCCGTTTGGCTTGGGCACCGGTTATTCACCCCAAACGCGCGGCATTCGTCGCGAAAAAAAACAGAGGCTTTCCCAAGGGATCGTGCCGGCGCGCTCGGAGAAGCTTTCCATGGTGATTACTTTTTCGCCCTGACGACCGATCAGGATGGCTTCGTCACCGGCGGCGGCCTCCGGAACATCGGTCACATCCACCATGATCTCGTCCATGGTGACGTTGCCGATCATCTGGCACTCCTGTCCGCGCACCAAAACCCGTCCGCGGTTGGAGCAGGAGCGGGGAATGCCGTCGGCGTAGCCAACGCTCAGGACTCCGACCCGGGACGGCCGCGTCAACCGGTGGCTGTGACTGTAACTGATGCCGGCTCCGGCGGGGAGATTTTTCACCAGGGTCAACCGGGCGGAAACCGAGACCACCGGGCGCAAGCTCCCCCAAAGCGGGCCGCCGCAAAGTCTGCCCGGCGCGATCCCGTATTGCAAGAGGCCGCATCGGGCCGCGTTGAACGGGGTGCCCGGAAACGAAAAAATTCCGCCGCTGTTGTCCGCGTGCAGGAGAAGTCCCGGCCGGGTTTCGCGGATTCCGGCGGTGGCCGCCAAAAAGCGGCGGCGCTGGGTTTCGGTTCCCTCCCGGTCATCCCCGGAATCATAAAAATGGGTGTAAAGTCCCTCCAATTGGATTTCGGGCGTTTCCTCGATCCGGGCCAGAAGGGCTTGCGCCTCCTCGTGCCAAACTCCCAGCCGGCCCATGCCGGTGTCGATTTTGGCGTGAGCCCGCAGCGGCCGGCCGGTGGCGCGGCTGATATCCCGGTAGCGCTCGATCTCGTCCAAACTCGAAATGGTGGGGAGTAGGGAGTGCTCCGGAAGGCGGGGGTCTTCCTCCGGCAAGGTCGCGCTCAGCAGCAGGATGTCGGCTTGCGGCGCCAGCGCGCGGACTTCCATGGCTTCCGTCACGTTGGCCACGCCGAAAAAATCAAGGCCCTCCTCCAACAAGGTCCGCACCGCGTGGTCGGCCCCGAGCCCGTAGGCGTTTGCCTTGACCACGGAGAGCAGGCGGGTTTTCGGCGGAAGCGCGCGCCGGATGGCGGCCACGTTGCCGCGCAGCGCTCCGGTCGAAACATGCAGGCGGCAACGGGTGGAGTTGTCGGGTTTCAGGTTGTTCACCGGTGACGGTCGGGAGTCCATTTTCGGTAGTCGGGCGCGTGCCAGGGCAGCGGTTCGGGACCGTGCATCGGTTGCGCTGGCGAAGATTTCAGGAAAAGGCCGGCGTCGCATTCCAGTGAATACTGGAGGATTTCCGCCTGCACCGGGCAGGGGGAGGGGCGCCGTTCCTCCATGCGGAAAAACGGCTCTTCGCATTCGGTCAGGGACTCCGACGGCACGGTTTCCGGCGGGTTAATGGCACCGGTTTCATCCACTGCGGTCACGGTCCATTGGTTGCGGCGGGCGTCGGAAAGCAAACGGAACGGGGGTGGGGTCCCGCGTTCCAGTAGGCGGGCGGCGAGCAGGGCGTGGCTGGTGTATCCAATGACCGGGGGCGGCGTTTCCCGCAGAGCCCGCCAGCCGTGGATGGCCATGGCGGCGATGCGAATCCCCAATTGCGAGCCCGGACCGCGGCAGAAGAGAAACCCCGCCACGTCGCCGATGCTGGTTCCGGCTTGGCGCAACACGGTTTCGGTGCCGCTGAACAGTGCCGTTCCCGCCTCTTTGGGGCTTTCGTCAAAGGCCAGCCAGCGTCCGTCCATCCACAAGCCCGTTTGCACGCGGGGACCGGCGGCGTCGAGCAACAACCACGGCCCGGCCCCCGGAACACGGGCGTCCGGTGGCTGAAGCGGGTTCGCGGTTGATTGGTCCATCATGTGAAAAAACCGGAATCCTGCCCGGTGCCCGCACTCCCGGCAAGCGCGGAACAGGCCTCGCCGGATTCCGGCTTTTCACGCCCGCCTTCAGCAGCGGACGCGCCTTAGGAAGAAATCAGATTTCCCCGACGTGGCGCATCAACTCCTGCCAGACGTGCTGGCCGCCCGCCGAGTTGGTCATGATGACGATGCCGTTGCCGGTGGCGGGATTGAATTCGGAGTAGCACCGAAAGCCGGCCCGGTTGGAGCCGCTGTGTAAATAACGGGTGCCGGATGGCACTTTTTCCACCCGCCAGCCGAGGCCGAAATGCACCTCGCCCTCGTTTTCATCAAAACTTCTCTCAATCGGGCTCCGTCCCTCCGCCAGCGTGATCGGGGTCAGCATTTTCCGAAGACTGTCGATGGAAATGGAGTGGGTCGCCGACCGGTCGCGGTTCATCATTTCGATCAGGAATTTGGCATAGTCTTCCGGGGTGGTGTAAAGGCTGAAAGCGCTGTTGCCACTGCGGTAAATGGGGCGGTTACGTTCCGGAATCAAGCCTCCCGCGGTATGGCCGGCGGAGGCGATCTTGTCGTATTCATCCAGCCACACATAGCTGCTGCGCGACATGCCCAGTGGATCGAGCAACCGCTCCCGGCTCATTTCGGCAAGGCTTTGTCCGGTCATGTTCTCAATGGAACGCTGGATGAACCAAAATCCTTCCCCCGAGTAGGTGAATCCGGTGCCCGGATCGAACCGAACCGGGATGGGGCCTCCGCCGGAGCGCCCGCCCGGCCGCCAGTTGGGAAAACCGCCGCTGTGGGAAAGCACCATGCGGCCGGTCATTTGCTCATGGCGGTGATCATCGTCGATGTAGGGACCCCCGAAATACTCCACCAGCGGGGTGTCGAGATCAAAAGCCCCTTCCTCCACCAGTTGCAGCACCATGTAAGCAAAAAATGGTTTCGACATGGAGGCGGCTTCAAACACCGTTTCCGGCCCGACTTTTTCGTCTTGGTCGTGTTGGGTCACCCCGTATTGGCCCAGCCAGGAAATCTCTCCCCGCCGCACCAAAGCGACCGACACGCCCGGCACGTCCCGCGCGAGCATGAGGCGCGGGGTCACCGCGTCGATTAAGGCGGGCAAATTGCGGGCATCGGGCAACTCCATCCCGCTGCCGGGACGCGGAAACCGCACGGTTTCCCCGTATCGGCGCGCATACAAGCGGCGCGCGTCTCCATCCCCTCCGAGACGGAGCCGAATGCCGGCGTCGGGGATTTCAGCGGCGGTCGGGCCGTCAAAAACCATGGGGAGGGGATCGGCTCCCGCCCGCCGCCAAGTCCAGCCATCATCGTTTTGCTCGATGTGGATGGTGGTGGAGGGGGAAAGCTCGTAGGTTCCGGCCCAGGCTTCGGGCGAGTCCGCGCGGAGTTGCGGCTGCCCGGCGGCCAGCAGAAGGGGAAAACTGAAGAGGAAAATTTTTCGCATCATGATCTGGAAGTTGGTCCATTGGTTGGGAAACCACACCGACGGGTGTGGTTCCCGGTGTTATTTCACGATTTCGCCAGCATGGTTTTGGCCGCGGAGAGGGTCAATGACGGATTCCCTATCCGCAACGGCAGGCCGGATGGGCGCAGGCGGCCGGGGGTGTGGAGACCGCGCCCAAGTTCGAAACGGTTCGGCCGGCCAAACCGGTCGCGTCCGCCGGGTCGAAGGTTTGCCATAGGAGCCGGGCGCCGCCGTCGCTTTCCGGCGCGGTCCAAAAAACCCACGCTTGCCCGTCCGTCAAGACCACGCGGGGATGCCCGCCGTTGCTGGCCGGGGCGGTGAGGCGGCGGGGAGGACCCCAGGTTCGCCCCGCGTCCCCGCTGACCGCGAGAAACACGGCTTGAACGCCGTCGTCGGTGAGTTGATCCCAAACCCAAACCGCTCCGCCTCCGGGCGCGAGGGCGATATCGGTGTTGCGGGCCCGGGTTAAAACGCCGTTTTCCTCCGTGGACGGTTGCCAGCCGCCGGTGTCACCGGTTTTCCGGTACAGGTGAACGCCGGTGCCGTTGTCACCCCCGGTCCAAACGCTGGCCAGGGTCAGTGGCTCACCGCCGGATGTGTGACCGGTGGCGAGACCGCCGCCGACGTGCGGGCATCCTTGGAAATGCCAGTCAAATTCGCCCACCCGCCCTTGGCGGCTCCATGTGCGGCCGCTGTCCGCTGAGACCGCCAGCGCCATGTCACTCGGTTCGTAGTCCCGGTAGAGTGCGGTCAGTTGGCCGTCACCGGTTGCATCCAGCCGCAGCCAGCAACAGGCGCAGATGTTGGGATCAATTTCCACGGGAGTTTCCCACGCGTCCGCTCCAAAAGGCAGGCGGGCGTGGCGGAGGGAGCGGATGTCGTCTTTGGCGTGAATCCAAATGGCGTGAAACGCCTCACCGTCCGCCGCCACCGCCGGAAACCGGTAACCCGTGCCGGGCCCCCCGTCCGGACTGACCGGCACCGGCGCGGCTTGCCAAGTCCGGCCCCCGTCACCGGAGAGGGCCGCGCCGAAGGGACCGCTTCCCCACGGCCCGTCGCCTTGGGCCGTCCAGAGCGCGAGCAGGCGGTCTCCGGACACCGCCAGTTGCGGATCGTTGCCGCGGTGGTGCCGTCCGGGCACGGCGTGGTCGGTGGCGACGCGGACCGGGCTGGACCAACCGCCTCCGTTTTCCGCGCGAACGTGGTAAAAGGCGGGAGTGGCTTCATCGGTTTCCTCTGGCAGAGAGAAGAGCACGTGGACGGTGCCGTCCGCCGCGGTTACGTCGAAACTCGCGGCTGCTTGGAAATCGACCGGGGTTGCCTCGCGGGAACAACCGGCGGCGGCCAACAAGATCGAAACGACGGCGGCGGCGCGAAGCCATGCCAGCGGATGGTTCTGGATGGAAGGATGGACAAATGATTTCATGATCAAAACGGTTTGAGAAAATTACACTGAAGCGCGGGAAATTCCTTTTAGAGGAGATCCCAGAGATCGTCTTTGTAGGCCGGATCCTCCGGATCGGTGACGCCGTTGCCGAACCAGTGACCGGGTTCGCCCGGGTAGAACGGCTCCCTCATGACGAGTGTCCGCACATGACCGTCGGCAAACCCGACGTTGACGGCGCGGGTGCCCTCCGCCCGGTGGCGCGGGTTGGGGCGGCCGATGTTGCCGGTGGTGGTCGCCGAGGGCGGCATCAGGTGGGTGGCGAGGGTGGGTTGCAGGGCGTCGGTGATGCCGGCGTCCGCCACCGCCACGGTGCGGGCCGGTTGACGGATGGCGTCATACGAAACCCAGTTGAGCCGCGTGTTGAAACCGTAACTCGCCTCCCGGTCCACATCGGTATTGGAAGGGCAGCGCCAGACTTGGTCGCCGGAGGTGTCCCGGTTGGAGAGACCGGTGTGGAGATACGGAAAGAGCAACTCCTTTCGGTCGGTTCCGGCACGCCAGCCGGGATACTCGCCCGTGTCTTGAGAATACAAATACCCGGCGAGGGCGATTTGCCTGAGGTTGCCCACGCAACGGGCGGCCCGTGCCCGTTCGCGGGCTGAGGAAAAGGCGGGCAACAGGAGCGTGGAGAGTAGGCCGATCACCGCGATGACGGTGAGGAGTTCGATCAACGTGAAGGCCCGGCGGGCGGTGGACGTCCGCGCGGAAGCAGCGTGGGAGGCTTTCGCAGATTTGGTAAAGTTGGTTTTCATGGAATGGTTTTTAAATGTTGGTCAGTTGATAACAGGGACCCGCCGTCCGGTCGCGTGGCGTGCCGGAACGGGCGCACCGATTGCGGTGACCGATGTCAGCGGAGGGGGGATTGTGGGCGCGGGATGTCCCGGCGGTTGGCTTCAATGGAGTCCGGACGGCGTGGTTGCCGCGGGAACCCGATGGATAAGTTGCGGCGAAGTTCCGCCGCCATGCCGCGATTCAGCCGGATGGCTGAGGCTTCGGCGGGATTGGCAAACCGTCAGGCGGATTTCAAGCGGGGCGGGGGAGTTTCCGTTTCCAACGCGATTCCCGCGGGCCGTTGGTCGGCGGCGATCAACCGGTGCGACCATGGCTCCGGCGGCCAGGCCGCGGCTGCCTGTTGGCCGGTAGGCACCAGCGGCAGCCAGGGCAGCGGCGATATTTCCACTGAACGGGCCGGAGTGGTCACGTTGTCCAGTTGGGCGGACGCCGTCATGGCGGCGTCCACGGTTTTGCAAAGTTGGCAAGGGGTTTCGCCGCTCACCGCCCGGTCCACGGCTTGGGACCAGGAGAGGTTTTCCGCGCGGTAGTCGAGACTCATGGCGGACCACCCGAAAAGCTGCAGAACGACCCAATGCACATTCAATCCCCCGACCAGAATCACCAGCAGAAGGAGGGAGGCGATTTTCCCGGCCATCGGGATTTCAGCCCGCCCTCCCGCTCCCGTCCACGTTCTGGAAGGGAAACCGGAATAAAATGGCGCGGTGAACTTCATGACGGTCGTGAGAATACCCGCCAACCCCAATGCGCGCTTTGACCCAAGTCAAGAAACCGCTCTTTCCATGAAAACTGTTTTCAGCAGTTCCCATGTTTAAAATGCGCCCGGCTAATACCGGTTGGGGAAACACCGATTTATTGATCCGGAAAACGCCACGCCGCCCGCAAAAGAGAAAAAACAAAACAGTTGACACTCTTGGTCGAAGGAGGCGAATGTCGCCTTCCTTTTCGGGAATCGGGGCGTAGCTTAGCCTGGTAGAGCGCCTGCTTTGGGAGCAGGAGGTCGGCGGTTCGAATCCGTCCGCCCCGACCATTTTTGAAAAGGAAACGCAATGCCCCAGGCTTCACGCCATGCACATTTGCCGACATGGTTCTTTACGGGCACCGGTATTTTTGGACTCTTATTTTTCGGTCGCATCCGGTGCCTGTGGTTCGTCATCATTCTTTCGCGGACGGCGGGGTTTACTAAACGACGGGGCTTCTTCCGCTCCGGTCCACATCTCCTGGCTGCTCATCTTGCGATAGAAGTTGCTGTGGTAACGGGCGGATTTTCTTTCCCGGGCGCTCCAGTGTCCCATGGCCTCCAGCCTGTTTAGAAAGTCTTGGAGGATGCGGAGACCATCGGCGGTCCGGGCGGACTGAGGATAGGTCTTCAGTTGGCGAATCGCGGAAATCAGCCGCTGTTTCGCTTCCTCAACTCTGCCGAGGTCAGCGTCGGAAACGGCGTCACTCAAAGTCTTGCCGGCTTCCTGCGCCGAGACGATGCCGATGACCTCCGAATTTATCCGCAGGTCTTTCTCGTCCTGGACGGGAAGCACGCGCACCATCTGCTTCCACTCGTGAGAGGTGACCTGATCGGCTTTGAGCAGGTCGTAGCGAACTTCGACCTCGACCAGCCGCTCACCCTCCAGATCGGCAGCGGGTTTTCCGTCTGCCACCAGCGGGATCGCCGGGACCTCCATCGCGACCACCATCGTGCGCTCCTCCTCACTGACGAGGTTGCCGATGCTGATTTTCGTGGTGTTGTCCGGGGCCACGGCGGTCGGATAGTTTGCCAAAAGGGTGAGGCTGTCGCAGAAGTCCAGTCGCTTGATCCGCACCCGCAAATTCTGAACGGCGAGGGCCTGTAAACCCTCCAACTCCGCCGTGAAGATCTCCGGGAGCTGATCAGGGGAATTGGCATCGTAGTAATTGGCGTTGGTCGCATT
>PXDN01000128.1 GCA_003566375.1 Opitutia bacterium | reverse complement strand
TACAAAGGCGCCCTCGATCAAACGTTGCGCGTGATGGTCTCCCTGACCCGCAGGAAACTCAAATCCTGAAGCGGGGTGATCGGATGAATCGTCCAACAGCGGCCATGGCCCGGCGAAGGGGCGGGTGTGTGCCAACGGACGAGACGGCCTGCCACGCCGCCAAGGCGGGAGTTCGTCCAGTGAAATGCGGATCTTTTCTGAAGGGACCGAAGCGGAAAGTAAGGAAAAATCGAAATCGGCATCGAAATCGATATCGAATCCCGATCCCGATTTCGATGGGGATTCCGATACCGTGTGGCCGTTCGGTCCGGGCGCTTTCAAGGGGCGGCTTTCGTGCCGCGGTTGCCGTTGCGCAAATACGGAGCGGTCGGGCTGTTCTTCTGGTTCAGGATGCCGTCGAAGTTTCCTTGGTAGAGGATGCGGCCGCCGCGGTCACCGCCGCCGGGACCGATCTCCACCAGGTAGTCGGCCTCCGCCAAAAGATCGGTGTTGTGCTCGATCACCACCACGGTGTGCCCTTGGTCCACCAGGCGGTGGAGCAGGTGAATCAGGCGTTCGCAGTCCCGGAAATGCAGACCGATGGTCGGCTCCTCCAACAGGAAAAAATGGCGGTGCCGGATGCCCCGATTGCGTTCCTGAAAACCGGGGAGACCGCGCATCAGTTCGGTCACCAGTTTCAACCGCTGGGCTTCGCCGCCGGACAGGGTCGGGCTGCTCTGACCGAGTTTCAGGTAGCCGAGGCCCGTATCCACCATCAACTGACACGACTCTTTCAGGCCGGTGTGAAAATCGAAAAAGTCCGCCGCTTCCTCGAAGGTGAGGTTGAGCACGTCGCCGATGGATTTGCCATTCCAACAAATATCCCGCAATTCCTCTCCGTAGCGGCCGCCGCCGCAATCCTCGCAGGGGAGAAAGGTGGCCGGGAGGAAATTCATTTCCAGCCGGATGCGTCCCGCGCCCTGGCAGGTTTCGCAGCGGCCTCCCGCCGTGTTGAAGGAAAAGCGTCCCGGCTTGAACCCCCGCGCGCGCGCTTCCGGCAGGGTGGCGTAAATGCCCCGGATGATATCGAAGATGCCAAGGTAGGTGGCCGGCGTGGAGCGCGGGGTTTTGCCGATCGGGCTCTGATCGACCTCGATCACTTTGCGAAAGCCGTGCCCGTTGATCAGCTCGGCGAAGGGAGGCAATCCGCCGGGTTGAAACATTTCGCCGATGTTCTCCCGCGCGAAATCGCTTCCCCGCAGGCGGCTTTCGCCTTTGCGGATGGCGGTGGAGAGGGCGGGCAGCAGCAGGTCGCGGGCAAGGGTGGATTTTCCCGCTCCGGAAACGCCGCACAACATGGTCAGGCGGTTGAGCGGGAGCCGCAGGTCGTCGCCCTTCAGGTTGCGGAAGACCGGTTTTTTCACAATCAGCCAGTCCGCGGCCGTTTTGCCGCGCACGGTTTTGGGGACGGCGGAGAGGGGGCGCCGGATTCCGTTGACCGGATGGCTCATGCCCTCCCGCAGGTAGCGGCCGGTGAGGGAGTCGGGATGCCTGGCGATTTCCGCCAGCGTGCCTTCGGCCAAAATTTCGCCGCCGTGAACGCCGGCGCCCGGTCCCATGTCGATGATGCGGTCGGCCCGGCGCATGGTCTCCTCGTCGTGTTCCACCACCAGCAGGGTGTTGCCTTTGCCGCTAAGTTCGGAGAGGGCCTGAAGCAACTTGTGGTTGTCTCCGGCGTGCAAGCCGATGGAAGGCTCATCGAGAACGTAGAGAACCCCGGAAAGATTCGAGCCGAGCTGCGCGGCCAACCGGATGCGCTGGGCTTCTCCGCCGGAAAGAGTGAGGGCGGATCGGTCGAGAGTCAGGTAATCCAAGCCGACATCGCCCAGAAACCGCAGCCGTTCCTCGATCTGGGGAAGAATGTCGCCAGTGATGGCCTTGCCCCGGCGGTCGAGCTTGAGGTTCTGGAGCGCCGCCAGCAGGCCGTCCGGCGCGTGCCTTAACAGCTCCGGGAGGGTGACGGGCGGGCTTTTTTTGAGATGGAGTTTGACCGACCGGCTGACGCGGTTGAGGCGGTCACCCTGGCAATCGGGGCAAATCCCGCCTTCCTCCTCCGTGTCGGCGGCGGCCTCCCGGTTGATCAGGCCGCCGTTGCCGCCGTCTTCGTCATCGGCGAACAAAAACGAATGCAACCGGCCGTAGCCGCGGCAGGATGGACACCAGCCTTTGGGGGGGTTGAAGGAGAAATGTTTCGGGTCGAGTTCGGGAAATGATTCGCCGGTGGCCGGATCGGTGCGGGTGGAGGAGAGCCAGGCCGCCGCCCCACCGTCGGGTTGTAGCAGGAAACAGCTCCCTTTTCCCAGACGCAGCGCCTCGTCCAGCAGAAATTCCAAGGATGGTTTCTTGTCCGCCGTTTTAAAGAAGGGAGTGCCTTTGCGCAGGTCGGCGAGGACGATTTCGATGTCGTGCTCGGTGTAGCGGTTCAGCTTGGTGAACGCCTCGACCGCGATCACTTTGCCATCCACCCGCATCTTCTCAAACCCCTGCTTGGCCAGCCAGTCGGCGATCGGCTGGTGGTGGCCTTTGCGGCCGCGGATGACCGGGCTGCACAAATAAAGCGAGGCGAGCCGGCGGGTTTCCTTTTGTTGCAGAATCCCCCGCAGTTTTTCCAGCAAGACCGCCGGGGACAACGCCGCCACCGGTTCGCCGGTAACCGGGCTGTGCTGGATGCCGATGCGGGCGTAGAGGAGGCGCAGGTATTGGGCGACCTCGGTGACGGTGGCGACCGTCGATTTGCGGTTGCCGGTGGTGATCCGCTGCTCGATGGCCACGGTCGGGGGAATGCCGGTCAGGCGGTCGATGTCGGGGCGGGGAAGCTGTTCGACAAACTGGCGGGCGTAGGGAGACATCGACTCCATGAACCGGCGCTGCACCTCGGCAAAAATAATGTCGAAGGCGAGGGTCGATTTGCCGGACCCGGAAAGTCCGGTCAACACCGTCATCTGTCCGTGGGGAATGGATACGGTGATGTTTTTCAAGTTATGCTCGCGGGCGCCGGCGACCTCGAGGGCGGACCGCTTGCCGTTGCGGCCCGGGGCAAGCGCCACGGCTTCATCCGACGGCGGGAAGCCGTAAACCACGCCTTCCTCCGCCGCGGCGGGCAGGGTGGCCTCCACCGCTTTTTCAGCCGACAGGAGAAACGGCGCGGTGGGGCTGGAGGCGGCGGCGATGGTTTCAGGCGGACCCTCGGCCACGATGAGCCCTCCGTTGGCACCGGCATCCGGCCCCAGCTCGACAATCCAATCCGCGCTGTTGAGCATGTCGGGTTGGTGCTCGATCACCACCAGGCTGTGGCCCTCGTCCACCAACCGGTGCAGGGCCTGGATCAAGCGGTTGATATCGTGCCGGTGCAGGCCGGTGGTCGGTTCGTCCAAAAGCAGCAGGGCATGGGCGTCATTCCGCCGGCCGGAGGCGGATGTTCCGGCGGCGAGCTGCGGCAGAAAGCGGACCAGCTTGAGGCGCTGGGATTCGCCGCCCGAGAGCGTGGTGAGCGGCTGGCCGAGGGTGAGATATTCCAAGCCCAGCACCCGCAGCGGCTCCAGTTTAGCGGTGATCCTGGGTTGATCGTGAAAATGAACCAGGGCGTCGGCCACGGTCAGTTCCAGGATTTCGTTGATGGAGCGATCCCGCCAGCCGATGGCCAGGATTTCCGGCTTGAAACGTTTCCCCTCGCATTGCGGGCAGGTTACGAAGACGTCGGACAAAAACTGCATTTCCACCCGCTCGTGGCCGAGGCCCTTGCAGGTTTCGCAACGGCCAGCGCCCGCGTTGAAGGAAAAATCGGAGGCGGTGTACCCACTGCCTTGTGACTCCGGGGTGGCGGCGAAAAGTTTGCGGATTTCCTCCCATGCTCCGGAGTAAAGAGCTGGATTCGAGCGGGGGGTGCGGCTGAGGGGAGACTGGTCCACCAGCACCACCTCGTCCGGCCATTCCCGGCAGGAGATGGATTTGATTTCCGCCGGATCTTCCGCCAACCCGCCCAGTTGGCGGATCAGCCCGTCGTGAATCACATGGCGGAGGAGAGTGGACTTGCCCGATCCGGAAACACCGCTCAGGCAGACGAACCGCCGCAGGGGAATGGCCGCGTCGATCCCGCGGATATTGTGCTTGGTCACCCCGTTGAAGCGGAGCCGGGGATGCCTGGCGCCGACCGGTCTCCGCCGTGCGGGGAGTTCGATGGCACGGCGGCCGGAGAGGTAAGCCCCGGTGAGGCTGGTTTCACTCGAAAGTATTTCCGCGGGCGTTCCCTGAAAAACCAGGCGTCCGCCTTCGCTGCCGGGTGCGGGACCGATCTCAATGATCTGGTCGGCCGCCCGCATGATCGCCTCGTCGTGCTCGACCACCACCACCGTGTTTCCTTGATCGGTGAGCCGCCGGAGAATGCCGATCAGCCGGTCGATGTCCCGGCAATGCAGCCCCACCGACGGTTCGTCCAGGACAAACAACGTGTCCACCAGCGAGGTGCCGAGGCAGGCGGTCAGGTTCACCCGCTCGACCTCTCCGCCCGAGAGGGTGCGGGAGGAGCGGTCGAGCGTCAGGTAGCCGAGGCCGACCTGGTCGAGATAGCCGAGCCGGGCGAGAAGCGATTCGAAGGCCACGTCGATTTGACGGTCGGCCGCGGGGAGCGCCTCCCGGCGGAGCAAAACGAGAAGTTCGGCCACCGGAAGGGCATAGAGGCCGGGAAGGGTGTGCCCCTTCCATTTCCAGAGCAGCGACTCCGGTTGCAGGCGGCTTCCCCCGCAATCCGGGCAGGTTCGGTAGGCCCGGTATTTGGAGAGAAAAATCCGCACGTGCATCTTGTAGGTCTTGCTCTCCAGCCAGTCGAAAAACCCTTTCACGCCATACCAGGCATCCGGCCACTCGCGCCCCTCTTTGCCGTAATCCGGTTCGCCGAAAACCACGAAATCCCGTTCCTCCCGGGTCAACTCCTGAAACGGCACGTCGAGCGGCAGCCCGGTCTTGCGGGCGAATCGACCCAAATCCCGCTGGCATTCACTGTAAACCTCCCCTTGCCAGGCGGCGACCGCCCCGTCTTTCAAGGTCAGGGTGCGGTCGGGAATGGCGAGGTTGTAGTCGATCTCAATAACCCGCCCGAAACCGCGGCAGCGGGGGCAGGCTCCGATGGGCGAATTGAAGGAAAACAAAGCCGGTTGGGCCGGACGGAACCGGCGGCCGGTCACCGGCGAGCGGAGGCCCCGGGAGAAACGCGCGATTTCGCCGCCTTCCGGGGTAAAGACAATCAGGCTCCCTTGACCGTAATGCAGGGCGGTTTCCGCCGCCTCCAGGAACCGTGAACGGTAGGTCGGTTTTAAGGAAATCCGGTCCTGCACCACCGCCAGCCCGCCATCGGCCAGGTTGGAGGTGTCCAATTTGTCGATACGAATCAGCCGGCCCTCCGCCACCGCGCGGGTGTAGCCCTGGCGCTGGATGTTTTGCAAGATCTCCTCCCAAGTCAGGTTGGCGGGCCGGCTGACCGGAAACGCGATCAGCGCCCCGCTTTCCCGACCGCCGCCGGTGAGGGTTTTCCAGATGGAGGCCGGATTGTCATCCCGGATGGCTTCCCCGGTTTCCGGGTCGAACAGGTCGGCCACGCGGGAGAACCAGACTTTGAAGAAATCGCACAACTCGGTCATGGTCCCGACCGTGGAGCGGGAATTGCGCACGGTGTTGGTCTGTTCGATGGCGATGGAGGGCGGCACGTTTTCCATCGAATCGACCTTCGGGCGGTCGAGCAGATCGAGAAACTGGCGGGTGTAGGGGCTGAAGGTTTCGACATAACGCCGCTGGCCCTCGGCGTGCAGGGTTTCAAAAACCAGGGATGATTTCCCGCTGCCGCTCAAGCCCGTGACCACGACCAACCGCCCGAGCGGCAAATCGAGATCGAGATTTTTGAGGTTGTTCTGGCGAACCCCACGCAGGCGGATGAACGATGGCGAAGTGGAAGACATGACCGGTGGCAAAAGGAGCAGCTAAACGCGTAATCACCCCGAAGCAACCGGACCGTTGGAAAATCGAAATCCTACGGCGAAGCCACCACGTCCGAAATGGGCAGGTTTTTCAGGAACAACCGGTCAGGCTGCCTGGCCGCAGCAGCGCTTGTATTTTTTCCCGCTACCGCAGGGGCACGGCTCGTTGCGTCCGATCTTGGGTTGCTCCCGCCGGAAGGTGGAGCCGCCGCCTTCCTCCCTCATGCCGGAGTAGCGCCAGGCACCGTCCTCGCGGATAAACTCGGCTTTCTCGTAATGGATTTGCTGTTTGCCTGCGGTGGTGAATCGGACGGTGAATTCGACCATGCCGGTCTCGTCGTTTTCCCCGCCCGCTTCGACGGACTGGATCTCCAAACCCTGCCATTGACTGCTGTCCGCCCAGTTGGCGGTTTCCTCCTTGGAAAAATCTCCTTGTTGTTCCTTGGTCAGGGTCAATTTGAGGTAATCGATCTGACGTGTGACGTACGCCGAATACCGTGAGCGCATCAAGGCCTCCGCCGTCGGGGCCGGGCGGGTGCCTTTAATGTGAGGTTCGCAACAATCGGCGAAGAGTTGGCCGGATCCGCAGGGACAAGTGGTGATCATGGAATGGATGGTGTGCGTTGCGGCCGTGGCGCCAAGCGGGCGGAGGCCGGTGAAAAGTTTCTATTTTTTGTAACGGAGACGTCACGCGCTTCAATGTTAATTCGCCGTTGGCTGATGCGATTTGGCTGATTTTTTGATCCGGATTCCGTGCAATACCTGGAATTTCTGCCCCATGGCGCCGGGGTGGAGCAATTGTTGCAACTGACGGCGGCGGGGATTGAATTCGCCCGGACGGTCCGCGACAATGGCGGCAATGGCATCGGCGGCGTGGTTCACAAAAAACGCCTCCTGACCGGTCACGCCGATTTCGGCAAATCCGTGCCGCTCCAGAACCCCGGCGAGAAAATCCCAGCAGACGTGAATCGTTAAATCCTGTTCTCCGGGATCGGCGGTCAGGTCGTTGTGCTGACGGTGGCGTCGGTAGGCGCGTGCGGTGCCGGCGGGGGAAGCGTCCAATAACTCCCGCCAAGACCGCCCGTAGTCGAAGGTCAAAAACAAGCCGTTCCATGCCGGGGACACGAGGGATTCAAGTAATTCAGTGGCGGCCGGGGAGAGATCCAGCCGTTCACCTTCTCCGGCGGCGGAGGGCAGCCTGTCGGTCATGGCTCTCATCGGTGCGGACAAGCCGGGCATGCGGGTTTCCGTGATGACGCCTTCCGGAGAAATCCGAACCCCGCATTCCCGCCAGACGCCGTCCTCAAAGATCAACCGGTGGAACGGCTGCGCGTCGAACAATTCATTGGAGTAAAGCACGCTCAGGCCGGACAAGACCGGTTTTTCACCGAAAGCAAGGGACCGAACCGATTGAAACGACGCGTTATCGGGTAGTATAAGAGCTTGGCCGGGTTCGGCCCCGATCTCCACAAAAGCGGTTTCCGCCGGATCCATGCCTGCGGATCGCAGGAGCGAGACGGCCGCCGCGGAGACCAATTCGCCAAAAACCGGTCCCACCGAAGTGGAGGTGAAAAAGTCACTTGCTTCATTCCGTCCCACCCGTTCCCGGTTTTTCCGGTAGTACCCACACTCCGGATGATAGAGGGCGGTCCCGCTGAATTCGGCGAATGTCAGGTCGCGGCCCAGCTCCCGACATTGCGCGGCAAGGATGGCTTTGGCGGAGGTCATGGCCTGCTTTCGCGAACGGAGGAGCAAGTCCCGCCGGTTCCCGGCCGGGAAAATGTCAAACCGTGAAGGAGAGGGCGGCAAACCCGAGCATTCCAAGCAATGCCATGGCACTCAAAATGATAAAGGGCGCCTGCTGCAAAAAGAGGGTCAACCCGTAAATGCCCAGGGCACCGACGGCGGAGGTGAGCAGAAGACCGGGTTCGCCCACCGCCCAGAAAAAGAAAATGAAGAAACCGCAGCCGAGCGCGGCCCGGAACCGCAGGAAAGGGTAGGCATTGGGGGATTGCAAAAACATGAGCATGCCCACCGCCAAATCAATAAAGGCAATGATGACCAGGGGAGAGGTGATCATGCGCCCCACGTCGAAGGCGAATACAATGTCACGGCTTAGCCAAATTAAACCGATGGCGCTGAAGAGCAGGGAGGTGCCAAGGATAAACATCGCCGCCACCGCCGCTTTTTCTTTCCACGCGTTGACTTTTTTGCGGTGGCGGGTGTCTTCCGTCAGTCCTTCCGCGGCGGCGAGAAGATCATTGATGGTAACCGCCGGCAATTCATCTTCATTTTTATTAATAGACTGGAAATCTTCCCGCGCTTTGACGGTGAGGCGCTTTTTTTCGGGAAACACAATTTCCCGCAAAGCCTGGTTGGTTTCCAAGACCTCCCATGCCTCCGTTTCCGGATTGTAAATCAGGGCATCCAGCCCGAGATGGCCCATTTCCCCAAGCGAGGCCAATTGGTCGTGTGTGAAAGGCCCCCGGGTTTCGTCCGAATCGGACGTGCGAATGTAGTATTCCTGCATGGTTAGTCGTTAATGCGAAAGTGGAAAATCAATGACAAGTTAATTCCGGCAAAGCCGCTGGCGAGATTTTTTCTCCGTGAAAAAACAGGGAGAGTCACCGCCGCCCATCGGACGGGAACACGCCGAGGTGATTCAGCACGCGGCGATGCGGAGTGGCCGAGGGGGTATTGATGACGCCGCGGCCTTTCACATACATCTGGGAGGAGGCCCCGCCGTCGAGATTGAAGGCCGCGTGGGCGCCCAATTCCTCCATCAGGGCGGCCAGCTCGGCCCCGTACATCCCCACCGATTCGCGGCTGCGCCCGTCCACCACCACCAAAATCACGGTGTTCCGGTCCTCCGTGAGCCCCACGGCGGTGCGGGGATGACGCGCGCGCATGTCGCCCCGGTCGGGAAAACAGTCGGAAGCGGTGGGCGATTCACAGGGAAACGCCTTGCCGTCGATCACCAGCTGGGGGAACCCGCTGACCAGGGCGCGCGTGCCCGGTGGAAGGGTGTCGGTCACCTCTTCGGGCTTCCAACCGAATTCGGTTGGAAAGCGGTCGCGGTTGGTTTTGATGAACCGCGTGCTGTTAACCCCTGCCCAGTTGTCGCCAAAGGCGATCCAGCCGTGGCGTTGGAAAAACCAGTCGTTGGCGAAAGCCTCGTTGCGGCCGGTCTGTTCCTTGGGCCAGCGCTCGCCGCCGCCCACCGCGTCTCCATACAAGTGGGGGCGGCCGTCCACGTAACGGTAAAAATCGGCGTTGATGGCCACCAGGGCACCGGTTTCCTCCGCCCAGGCAGCGGTTGTCCGCGGTTGCGTGGTGGGGGCGGTGGCGTCGAAACGCAGCCCCGTTTCCTCCAGTGAGACAAACGCGGCGAAAACGCGGGTGGGGGGATCGGTCATGGTCCGTTCCAGCAGCCGGATGCCGGGAAACGGTTCCGACTCGCGGTCCTCCACATTGGCGTGGACGGAGGAAACCGCCAAGGCGACGGCCAACAGGGTCGCGGAAAAACGAAAACAACGCCAATCCGCAAGCGAAGGGCGGATTGGCGGTAGAGGGCGGAAAGGAATGGTGAACATGCGGCCTATTCTGACCCGGGTCTGTGCATTCTGTAAAGCGGGTAGGCTTGCAAAACCAGTTGTTGTTCCTGTTCGCGGGTCAGCGGCGGCCGGGTGGTGGCTTGCCGCAGGGCTGCCCCGGTCTCCTCCAGGGCTTGTTTTTGCTCAGCCACTTCGTGATGCAAACCGGCGCGTTCCCGGCGCAGATCCTTGTTTTTGGATTTTTGCCGGTGCATGTTGGTGCCGAGGGCGTATCCGCCGACCGCTCCGATCACGGCGCCTTCGACTTTGTGGCCGCTTTGGTGCCCGATCACGCCCCCGGCGATCCCGCCGGCGGTGGCGCCGATGAGCCCTTCCTTGTTAAAAACGCGGGTGGAGGCATCCAACGGCTGGAAGGCGGTCGCGGCGAAAAAGAGTCCCAGAACGGATGTAACACGGAGAAAATGGATTTTCATGATGAGAATGGGTTGGACGATTACGTTTCGGATTAAGAAACCCCTGGCGTCAAAATCCGTCATCGGTCGGCAACGGATGGATCACCCAGTAGTCGCCGTCCCGGTGGATGTTGAACCCGGCGGCAAAGGCCACGCTTTGCAAAGCCTGAATCGGATCCGCTTTGGTTTGGAGCGAAATATACCGTTTCTCCGGGCTGCGGATGAACGTGTATTGGAGATTGGCGCGCGAAAGGATGCGGGAGATCAACTCGTTGGCGTCCTCTTCTTCGGCGTCGATTTTCAGCAGCGCCCGTTCGCCCCTCGCTTCCATGATGCGCTCAAACGGGGTGAGCGGGCGGTTGGCCAAGGCCGGGGTGGCGAAAGCCACCGTCAAAAAACCAGCGAGGAAGTAGCGTGTCAGTTTTTTCATAATGAAGATGGGTTGAGTTTTGTTGCGTGTGCGTTCGATGAAAGAGACACCGGAAACCTCCCTTTGGTTGCGCTTGGTGCGTGATTTCTCATCCAAACGGGATGATTTAAGCCGTTGTTAAAATGTAAAAACCTCTCATAGTGAAATTTGCCACTTTACCCACGCCGGCTGACATCCGTAAAAAAAGCTCTGATCCGGGCGTTTTCAGTGAGTCAGGGCGTAGAGAAACACGTTTACCCCGAGTTGGGTGTAGAAAAAATGGGCGTAATCATTGATCTCCCGGCTGTGGTAGTAGCGGAAAATTCTCCACCGGCCGTCCGGTTCCCGCACCCATGCGGGGCGACCCGGTTCCTGGCTGTAGATCACATCGACCCGCCCGTCCTCCCGCACCGCGTCAAACCGTTCGCCCCGGTAAGCGGCGTCCCGCAATTGTTCTTCCAAACCTTCGCCGCCTTCCCGCACCCGGAAGGCGATGGGATTGGACCAGGTGCCGAGATGGGTTTTGCCCCAGCCCATGGCGATGATCGGGGAGGCCAGGACCGCCGTGCGCCCGTTGACTTTCAACTGCAAAAAGGAGTAGGTGCCCTGCGGCCACTTCTCGTTGACCACATAATCGCGCACCGTGTCGGGCAAATCCCCGGCGTCGGGCAGCCCTTCGTGATAAATCCGGAAAAGCGGATGCGAGCGGGGAAGGCGCTCGAAGGATTTTTCCGGATACAAGTCGGCGAAGAGGTTTTGGAGGGCGGGATGGATCTCCCAGTCGGCGAAACTGTGGCTTTGGCCATGGCGCTGGTCGCCGCGCAAAAATTCGGAGGTGATGCCGGCGTCGATGTAGAGAAAGCCGCCCCGGTCGAGGTAGGCTTTGAGGTTGTCCCGTTCCGTCCCGCTCAATTCCCAATCCGTCACGTCACCGAAATTCACATACAAAACCGGGTGCCGGAAAATCCGCTCGTCGGCGAACGATTCGATGAACAGCGGATCGGGATGGAACCGGGCGGCGGTGGTTTCGTTGATGTGTTCGATGAGGGTGGGCAGGGCGGTGGGGAAGTTCCGCTGCAGGGAATTTCCCGTGACCACTTGCACGATTTTCGGGGCGGCGGCGGGATCGCCGGAAAAAGCGGCACCGGCATGGCCGGGCGCCAGGGTCAAGGCGGCGAACAGCACCGCCATGCCGGACAGGAGCTTGGAAAAAGTTGGGTGAAACGGTGTCGGGATCGGGTTCATTCCGTGGTCAATGTCAGGCGGTGGATCGGGAGAAGCGGCCGGGATGCGTAATTCTGTTTCACAACAGGGTCGGATCGTGGCGGCGGAGATGGGTTTCGATGCGGGAGCGCAGGGGGGAGCGGGGATTTTCCACCAGATAATCCCGCAGGACGGTCAAGGCGGGCTCCTCGGTGGAGCGGAGCAACCATTGCGCGGCGGTTTGCCGGATGGCGGGGTCCCCGTCTCGAAGGGAGAAACCCATGATTTCGGACCAGCCTTCCATGTTCCGGTTGCCGATGGCTTGGAGGGCGTGGAGGCGAACTTCCACCGCTTCATCCAGCAACAAGTCCATCAGAAGATCCTTTGCCCGTCCGGGGTCGAGGTTGTTGGCCAAATGGATGGCCACCCGGCGGACGTCGCGGTGGGGGTTTTCCGTGATGTCGCGCAACAGGTCGTCGTCGATCTCCGCCGCCCGGCGGATGACCGCCTGCACCGCGCGGTTCGGGTGACCGCCCGTGTACACGACCGCACCCGCGGCCGCGCGGGCCGCGGTGACCGCGAACGACTCCTTGTTCTCGACCGTGATGAGCGCGCCGCTGAACTCGATCGCTTCGATCGTGGCGGTTGTCTCGAGCGGCAGCGTCACGGACTCGCCGCGAACATCCCAGCGGCGGCCGTCGGTGAAAACGATCGCTCCGTGCACGGCGATCGTCGCCTCGGGGTAGCTGCGCGACAGGCCGAGAGCCTCGCTCGCGCGCTCGCCGAGCGCGGCTCGCGTTGCAGCGTCGGCGGCGCGCAGCAGCGACTCGATGCGCTTGCTGTTTGAGAAGAGCCGGACGCTGAGCGCGCGGATCGGTTGCCGTGCGGCGTCTTCGGGCGTGAGCGAGAGAAGCCGCAATGTGTCGCGGAGCTCTTCCTCGTCGGCGAAGACCGTTGGGTGGCCCGCGTCGAGCAGCGCTCCGGTGTGTGTCGCGACCGCGGCCGCGAGGGAGCCCGGCGGTGTTTCCGTCTCCCGCAGCACGGCTTGCATCGCGCTTTCGGTTTCGACCGGCGAGCGGAGGCCGAGCTCGGCGTACAGTGCGGCAGGATCGCGCAAGTAGAGCGCCTCGACCACATCGCCTTCGCGATGACGTCGCCACCGCACCGACAGGAC
>PXDN01000315.1 GCA_003566375.1 Opitutia bacterium | reverse complement strand
GGAGCCGGCACCCGCACCGGAGCCGACACCCCGCACCCCGCACCCCGCACGCATCCATTCAAATTACACAGAACCTTGAACCCGGAGGGTTCGCAGCTTGTAACTCCTTCGGCGTGCTCAGGGCGGGCGGGGGGGAGCGAGGCACGAGCGACACCACCGGATTACCGTAAATCAAAACCATCGCACCCCGGCGGGTTGCCGGCGGCTGCGCTCGGGAGAAGGAGGCGGCTTGCCATGAACGCGGATTCCTCCTTTGATGCGGTTTTTTCCATTCGATTCATGGCTTCTCCAATCAAGGATTTCCTTAAACATCATTTCCGGCATTTCAACGCGGCTGCCCTGGTGGACGCGGCCGAGGGCTACGAGCGGCACCTGGACAGCGGGGGCAAAATGCTGGTTACCCTGGCCGGGGCCATGAGCACCGCCGAGCTGGGCCTCTCCCTCGCCGAGATGATCCGGCGCGACAAGGTTCACGCGATCAGCTGCACCGGCGCGAATTTGGAGGAGGACGTGTTCAATCTCGTGGCGCACGACTTCTATGAGCGCGTGCCGAATTACCGCGAGTTGACGCCCCGGGACGAGCAGGCTCTCCTCTCCAGGCACATGAACCGGGTGACCGACACCTGCATCCCGGAAATGGAGGCCATGCGCCGCATCGAGTCGGTGGTGCTGGAGGAGTGGATGGCCGCCGACAAAGCCGGTGAACGTTGGTTTCCGCATGAATTTTTTTACCGCGTTCTCCGGAAACCCGAGCTGATAAAGAATGCCCAAATCGACCCGGCCAACAGTTGGTTGCTGGCGGCGATGGAAAAGAATCTGCCGATGTTTGTGCCGGGCTGGGAGGATTCGACCTTGGGCAACATGTATTCGGGGCATTGCATTGCCGGCGACGTGAAAAACGTCCACACGGTCCGCACCGGCATCGAGTACATGATCGAGTTGGCCGATTACTACACCCGCGAATCGGAAAAGCATTCCATCGGTTTTTTCCAAATCGGCGGCGGCATCGCCGGGGATTTCCCCATTTGCGTGGTGCCAATGCTGCACCAGGACCTGCGCCGGGAAGAAGTGCCGTTGTGGGGATATTTTTGCCAGATCAGTGATTCCACCACCAGTTACGGCTCTTATTCCGGAGCGGTTCCGAATGAAAAAATCACCTGGGGCAAACTCGGGGTCGACACGCCGAAACACATCATCGAATCCGATGCCTCCATCGTGGCCCCGCTTCTATTCGCCCATGTTCTTGGTTGGTAATTTCGATTTCGTTCGCCCGCGCTGAAGGCAGCCGTTCTGACGGGAACGAGCACCCGGTTCAAAACTCCATTCCCACGCCCGCGCGCGCGGCCCGGCCGGCGAGGGGGGCGTGGTCCTTGACGAAGGAGGTGTGCTGGCGAACCTCGTTGTTAAGAAGGTTGGAGAGTCTGACGAACCCGTGCAGACGGGTTCCCCGCCATTCGAGATCCCGGCCGACGGTCAACCCGACGAGGGTGTGGGAACCGGTTCCGGTCTCGAAGAGGGCCGTGCGGGTTTGACGGGTGACATGGCGCGCATCCACTCCGGCAAACCATCCGTCCCAAGTCGCCCGTAATTCGGTTCCCACGCGCAGCGGGGGCATGCGGGGCAACGGTTCGTTTTCCCGCCGGTCCACCGCCCGCACCCAGTCGGCCTGCCAGATCCAGTCAAGGGTCGGTTCACCCGTTCGGTTCGGGGTTTCCTCCTGATCCGGTTCGGCCATCAGGTGAAACACCACCCGCGCTTCCGTTCCGGCAAACAGGGCGCGGGTCATTTGATGGCGGGTCACATTTAGAAACCCGTTTCCCTCATCTTGGTTGCGGCGGTCGTCCAAAAAGGCGTCGTCCACCGCCGCGCGGTCCCGGATAGTGAACGTTCCGTCTTGGTTTTCAAAGGCCAGTTCCCCGGTTTGGCGCAAGGTTACGAAGTCCGGAAACAGTTGCGCGAAACCGCTCCATTCCCCGGTCACGCGCCCGCTGGTGCGCCGCACGGTCAGGTCGAGGCCGAGAGATCTTTCCTTGGTAAAAGCGCCAAGGGGGTGGTCACTGATTTCATAGGCAAAGGTGCCAACGTGGGGCCCGTCAGCATAGAGTTCCTGCGGGTTGGGCAACCGCTCGGTGTAGCTGGCGGTGAAGCCCAGATTCCATCCTTGGGCAAAATCCCACAAAACCCCGCTGGCGGCGCTTCCGCCAAACTCCCGGTGTCCGGAGGGAACTCCGGCTGCCCCCGGCAGCTCATCCCGCTCGTAAGCCCGCGGCGATATCCGCTGGTGCTCGACGCGGGCTCCGGTTTGCCATGTGACCGCGCCGACCGGACGCTCGGCGAGGGCGAAGAGCCCCGCTTTCCACGTGTCGGTGGGGCGCAAAAAAGCTTCGTCTCCGGTGGCCGAAAAGCGGCTGTGCCCGAGGTCGAAACCGATGCCGCCTTGCCAGTCGCCGGGAGGACGGGCGGCCAGCTCCAGCCGACCGTCAAATCCCCGGTTGCGGAAAACGGTGGCCACTTCCCCGTCTTCCAACTCGGCGTGCTCATAATCGGCCAAGCCGAGCCGGAACGAGGCCGATTCCCAAAATTCCAGCGTTTCTCCCCACTCGCCGTGGAGATCAAACCGTTTTTGGTCGAGATCGATGGCGACAAAGTCCTCGAACTCCCGGTTGACGATTAGCTCACCGTCCGGCCCGGTGCCGACGGCTTCGTTTTCCACCTCGCGACCGAGTCCGTAGTTGGTCCGGTAGCGGCTGACCGCGCCGCCGAGCCAACCTCCCGGCAAAAACCAGGAACCGCCGGCGAACCATTCCCCGGTGTTGACGTGGCTGTTACCCAAGGTTCCCCTCGGTTGGCCATCCCGCAATTGCGGATCGGTGGCCCCGAATCCGGGAATCGACAAGTCGCCGCTTCGCCGCCGCAGCCCTCCGGCGGTGAAACTGAAAGGCGCGCCGCCGCCGGTTTGGAGAAAGAGGGAGCCGGTGGTGCCGTCCGCCGCACCGTTCCAATCCGCGTCCACCCGGCCGGACACCGCGGCTTCGGGCGCCTGGCGTGGAATCGACTGGTCGAAGGTGTTGATCACGCCGCCCACCGCGCCGCCGCCGTGCAGGAGAGCGGCCGGTCCGCGGATGATGTCCACCCGCTCCACCCGGTAGGGCTCCAAGGCGACGGCGTGATCGAGACTGCCCGCCGAGGCGTCAATGGTGTCGAGTCCGCCGCGCAGAACCCGGACGCGGTGGTTGCTGAATCCCCGCACGATCGGTCGGCTCGCGCCCGGAAAATAAGCGGTGTCGGCAACACCCGGCAAACCCTCCAAGGTTTCCCCGAGAGTGGCGGCGCGGCGGGTAAGCAGATCCGCCTCCTCCAACACGATCACCGGCTGGGCCATCTCTTCGACCGCCCGCAGCGGAGTGGCGGACACGCGCATTTCGTCCAATTCCAGAACCCGGTCCGCCGGGACCGCCGCCATCCCGCCCGGAACGAATCCCGCCAAGAATCCGACCGGTCCGGCCAGTGTTCGCAAAAAGAATTTCATGCCCTCGTGTTTGCGAGTCTAATAGAATTAGACAAGAAAAACTTTATGAATCTAACAAAATTCTTTTCGTTTAGAAAAACATGGTCGACAAATATCTCACTTGGCCGAGCGGCGGGAATTTTTTTGAAAGCCGGATTAGGGTCACGTTTCAATGATGATTCTGCTGAAAAACCCACCCGTTGTGTCAAAATGCGTTCGTAAGTCGTTGAAAATTGCGTCGAAAATCTCGTTTTTCGGGTGAGAATTGGAGTTTTTCAGCGGAATCAATGATACGTCTGAACCGATTTTGCCGTTTCCCGTCCATGGCTTCGGCGAGCCAAAACCCGGCCCGGTATGTGACGGGGCGGTGACATTTCGCGGCGGTGGAGGAACAACCTTGTTTCCCCCCGCCCGTGGTGTTTCCATGGATTGTATTCATTACCATTGCTTATGAAACCAAACTCCTCGACCCGCACCAACCGCCGCGAATTCCTCAAGCAAACCGGCGCCTTCTCCCTGGCCGCCCTTGGTGGATTTGGACTGCCCGCCCTCGGGGCCGCCGCCACGCCCCGCAACGTGCGGTCCCGTCCGGCCGACGGCATTGCCCGCGGGACGGTTTTCCTCGATGCCAACGGTTCCGGCCAAGCCGACGGCCAAGCCGGACTGCCCGGGGTGTTGGTCAGCAACGGCGTGGATGTCGTGAGCACCGACGCCCGCGGACGCTATGAAATCAAAGTGGGGGACGACACCATGCTGTTCGTCATCAAACCGCGGAATTACCGGACACCGGTGGACGGACTGAATCTGCCCCGTTTTTATTACATCCATAAACCGAACGGCAGCCCGGATGCCGATTTCATCTACCCGGGCATCGAGCCGACCGGACCGCTGCCCGAGGCGATTGATTTTCCCCTTTACGAACAGGAGGAAGCGGAGGATTTCGAAGTGCTGTTCACCGCCGATCCCCAGCCCTACAATTTGCAACACCTGCAATGGTATGGGGAGGAGACCGTGCGGGAATTCCGCGAACTGGACGTGGCCTTTGGCATCGCGCTCGGCGACATCGTCGGCGATCACCTCGATCTGCTGGAACCCTACAATCAAATCAATGCTTTGACCGGATTCCCCTGGCACAACGTGATCGGCAACCACGACCTCAATTTCAACGCCAGGGAAGACCGTTACGCGGAGGAGACATTCAAGCGGGTGTATGGGCCCACCACCCACGCGTTTCAGCACGCCTCGGTTCACTTTCTGGTCTTCAACAACGTGTATTGGGAAGGGTTCACCCGGAACCGCGCCGACGGTTGGCCGCAACGGGGCCAGTACCGCGGTCACCTGCGGCCGTGGCAACTGGAGTTTGCGAAAAACTACCTGAAGCATGTGCCGGCCGACGAACGGGGGGTGGTCTGCTCGCACATTCCGATGATCAACCGATCCGACACCTCCGGGCGGCACGGAACTCCGGAGTTTCCCGAGTTGCTGAAAATTTTGTCGGGGCATCCCCGCACCCTGTCGTTTTCGGGGCACACCCACATCAACATGAATTTCCTCATCGGGGAAGAGATGGGGTATCGCGCGGAAGGCGGCGCCAAGCACCACCACTGCAACCTGACCGCCACCTGCGGAAGTTGGTACCGCGGCCCCATGGACCACGCCGGCGTTCCCTACGCCCCCGGCCGCGACGGTTCCCCCAAGGGCTACGCGGTGGTGCGTTTCGAAGGAGGAGCGAAGTATCACATCCGCGTCAAATCGCTCGGCCGCGATCCGGCGCACCAGATGAACCTCAGTCTGCCCTCCCTGGTGGAGCACGGCGAATTGGCGCAAACAAAACTTCACGCCAATGTTTATTACGCCACCGAAGAGACGCGCGTGAAAATGCGGATCGACCAAGGGGAGTGGATTGAATTGGAGCGGGAGAACACCTTCGATCCCGCCTACGTTGCCTTGCGGGAGCGGTCCCTGGCCCATCCCGAGGCCGGCGACGGCCAATTGCCCAACCCGATCCCGACCAACCATCACTGGACCGGCGCGCTGCCGGCCAACCTTGCCAACGGCTGGCACGAAGCCGAGGTGGAGGCGTTGAGTCCCCACGGGGAAATCCTGACCGACCGCCGCGCGTTTGTGGTGGCGGAAAGCGCCTCGGATCTGGAGCCTCTTAATCAAGGAACCCGCGAACCGCGGCGCGCCTGATGGCCGCATGGGCGGGGAGGCGGGATTTTCTCAATCATAACGGAAGCGGCGCCCCACGGCCAAAGTAAGCGCGGGGATTGAAATTCCGGCCATCACGTTTTTATTTCCCTTCATTTTGACGGTTGCGGGGGATGGGGGTTTGTTGAAACCATATCGTTTGAGGTTCGCGGCGCGCGCGGGGAGCGTTTATCCGTTGGCGAACCGATTTTTGTTATGAAACACTGGGATTATTCTTCCGCGGGCTTTTTCAAGCGGCTGTCCACCTTCAGCCGGGGGCGCCAGTCTTCCGCCGAGGTGGAGGAGGCCGTGCGCGCCATTTTGGCCGATGTCCGCGAACGGGGGGACGCGGCGGTGGCCGACTGTATCCGGAAATTCGATCACGCGGAGTTGAAACCCTCCCGGTTCCGGGTCGGGGCGGACGAGATGGCGGCGGCGGCGAAATCGTTGCGGCCGGCGGCGAAGAAAGCCATCCGCGAGGCGATCGCCTCGGTCAAGGAATTCGGGCGGCACGGCTTGCCCCGCGCCTGGCAGAGTAAAAACGGGCACGGTGCGTCGGTGGGAGAGCGGTTTCACCCGATTCCCCGCGTCGGACTTTACATCCCTGGCGGGCGGGTGCCGCTGGTTTCGACCGTGATCATGACCGGCGTGTTGGCCCGGTTGGCGCGGGTGCCGGAAATCGCCGCCTTCACTCCCTGCGGGCGAGACGGAAGCGTGTCGCCGGAAATCCTGGCCACGCTGGGCATGATCGGCATTGAGGAGGTTTACCGAGTCGGCGGAGCCCAGGCCATCGGGGCGATGACCCACGGCACCAAAACCATCCCGGCGGTTGATAAAATTTACGGGCCGGGCAACGCCTACGTGGTAGAGGCCAAACGCCAGGTTTTCGGGCGGGTGGGGGTGGACCTCCTTCCGGGGCCGAGCGAGGTGATGGTGATCGCCGACGAAACCGCGCGCGCCGACTGGGTGGCGGCGGACTTGCTCGCCCAAGCCGAACACGGCGCCAACGGGCGGATTTATCTGGTGACCACCGGGAGGGAGCTGGTCGGCGCGGTGGAGGACGAGTTGGCGAAACAGGCCGCTTCCCTGGCGCACGCCGATGTGCTGAAGGCAGCCTTGCGCGAAGGGATTCTGGCCGTGACGGTGGCCGACACCGCCCAAGCGGTGGAGGTGGCCAATTTTGTCGCCCCGGAGCACTTGGAACTGCACCTCGAAGCGGCGGCGGTTAAGCAATGCCTGGCCGGGGTCACCACCGCCGGTTGCATCATGGCCGGGGCGCACACGCCGACCGTGTTGGGGGATTTCACCGCCGGGCCCAGCCACGTGTTGCCGACCGGTCGCAGCGGCCGCTTCTCCAGCGGGTTGCGGGTGTCCGACTTTTTGCGCAAAACCAGTTTCGTCTCCTACAATGAAACCAACCTGCGGCGGGCCTGGCCGACGGTGAAAGCTTTCAGTGAAATGGAACAGCTCGACGCCCACGGCCGTTCGGCTTCAATCCGGTTGGACGCCGCCGATTCATGAGCGCACCCGGCCCGCGGAGTTCTTTGGTTGATCTCGCCCTTCCGCACGTGCGGGATTTGCACGCCTACACGCCCGGGATCCAACCGGCGGGGGAGGGGTGGACCAAGCTCAACACCAACGAAAACCCGTACCCGCCCAGCCCGAAAGTCGAAGCCGCCATTCGGGCGGAGGCCGGCGAGGGTTTGCGCAAATACCCGGACCCGAAAAGCACGGCCCTGCGGATGGCGGTCGCCCGTCACCACGGGCTCCGCCCGGAAAACGTCTGCATCGGCAACGGGTCAGACGATATTCTCAACCTGTTGACCCGTCTCTTTGGCGGCGGGGAGAAGGCGGTCGGGTTTTCCGTGCCCGGTTACTCGCTCTACCCGGTGTTGGCGGCGATCCAAAACGGGAAACCCGTCACCCTCGATTTTGACCGGTCGATGAAACTGGATGTCGAAGCGGCGGCAGCGCTTCCGGCGTCGGTGTTGTTTTTCACCACTCCGAACGCCCCGACCGGGGTCGGCTTTGCCAATGCCGACATCGAGCGGCTGCTGCAAAAATTCGGCGGACTGGTGGTGGCGGACGAGGCCTACGCCGATTTCGCGGAGGAAAACGCCGTTTCCCTGCTGGAGAAGTATCCAAATCTTTGCGTCACCCGGACGTTTAGCAAATCGCACGGTTTGGCCGGGCTGCGTGTCGGTTACGCCCTCGGTTCGGCGGAGCTGATCGACCTGCTCGACCGGGTGCGCGACAGTTACAACGTCAACCGCGTTTCCCAAGCCGGGGCGCTGGCCGCTTTGGAGGACCAACCGTATTTCCAGGCGGTGGTGGGCAAAATCAAACGGACCCGCGATGAATGCGCGGAGCAGTTCCGGGCGCGGGGCTGGTTCACGTATCCGAGCGCGGCCAATTTCTTTTTCACCGAGCCGCGGGATGGGAAAGGGCGGTCCGGGCCGGAGGTGGCCCAGGGGCTATACGAATTCCTGCTAAAGAACAAGGTGCTGGTCCGTTACTTCCCCAGTCACGTCTTGACCAGGAATTTTCTCCGCATCAGTGTGGGGAGTGACGCGGAGATGCTGACCCTCTCCCAAATCATCGACTTATGGCAAAAAACAGGATAGCTTCCCGCAAACGGGAAACGGGGGAAACCCGGATCGAGATGACGTTGAACCTCGACGGCGCGGGCCGCGCGGAGATCGACACCGGCATCCCGTTTTTTGACCACATGCTCACCCTGTTTGCCCGCCACGGCTTGTTTGACCTGACCATTCGCGCGCAAGGCGATCTTGACGTGGATTATCACCACACGGTGGAGGACACCGGGCTGGTGCTCGGTGAACTGTTCCGCGAGGCGCTCGGCGACAAGGCCGGCATCCGCCGCTACGGCTTTTTCATCCTGCCGATGGACGAATGCCTGAGCCGGGTGGCGGTCGATTTCAGCAACCGTCCGGTCCTGGTCTATGACGTGGAGGCGGCGAACTTCCTGGTGCGCGATTTCAATCTGCTTTTGGTCAAGGAGTTCTTCCGGGCGTTAACCAACGCGGCCGGGCTCAATCTCCACGCGCGCCTCGAATACGGAGAGGAACCGCACCACATCGCGGAGTGCCTGTTCAAATGCCTCGCGCGGGCGCTGGACGCGGCCACGGAAATCGATCCCCGGCAAGTCGGCGCCATTCCCTCCACCAAGGGGACTCTCGCATGAGCGCGCCCAAGATCGCGGTTCTCGATTATGGCATGGGCAACCTGCGCAGCGTCTGCAAGGCGCTGGAAACGGTGGGGGCGGCTCCCGCGCTCGTGACGGACACGGCGGGACTGGCCGGGGCGGACGCCATCGTGTTTCCGGGACAAGGGGCCATTGGCGATTGCGTGGCATCCCTGCAAAACAGCGGGCTCGATGACGCCCTGCGCGGTTGGATCGCCGATGACCGGCCCTACTTGGGGATATGCCTCGGGCTGCAGGCGCTCTTTGAGCACTCGGAGGAGTCGGGAGGGCCCGGGTTGGGCGTCTTTTCCGGAAAGGTGGCGCGCTTCCGTCTGCCGCCGGAATACAAGATCCCCCACATGGGGTGGAACGAGGCCCGGTTTGAGCGGGAGGATTCGCCTTTGCGCGAAGGCTTGCCCGCGTCCGGATCCCAGTATTATTTTGTTCACAGCTATTATGTGGCGCCGGAGGATCCCTCGATCATTCTGTGCCGCACGGATTATGGCGGGGATTTTGTCAGCGGCGTGTGGCGCGGCAACTGTTTCGCCACCCAGTTCCACCCGGAGAAGAGCCAGGCCAACGGGTTGCGGATTTACCGGAATTTTTTGGAGTGCGTCACGCGAAGCTTGGTCTGATTTTGCACGGATAATTTACTTTACGAACCCGGCCTGACTTGGATTGGATAACTTATTATGTCGAAGAACGCCCGCCTGATATTGGATGAGAAAGAACACACCCTCCCGGTGATTATTGGCACCGAGGGGGAAAAAGCCATTGATGTGCGGTCGTTGCGCGCGGACACCGGTTACATCACGTTTGATGATGGCTATGGCAACACCGGGTCGTGTGAAAGCGAAGTTACCTTCATCGATGGCGAGAAGGGGATTTTGCGCTACCGCGGTTATCCGATTGAGGAATTGGCCGAGCACTCTGATTTCATCGAGTCCGCCTATTTGATCATGAACGGGGAATTGCCGACCCGCCCGCAGCGTTTGGCGTTTTCCGGACTGTTGCGGGAAAACTCGGCGGTGCCGGTCTCGATGAGCTACCACTTTGAAGGATTTCCCAACGAAGGCTCGCCGATGGCCATCCTCAGCGCCATGCTCAGCTCGCTGGCTTGTTATTTTCCGTCCCTGGCCACCAACAACCGGGAAAAGGATTTGGAGAATTTCAATCATGCGGCCGCCGTGGCCATTTCCAAAGTGCGCACCATCGCGGCCATGACCTACCGGATGGGGAAAGGGTTGCCCTTCATTTACCCGCGCCGCGACCTCGCCTATGCCGACAACTTCCTGCACATGATGTTTTCGGAGCCGTATTATGATCACGTGCCCCAGCCGGAGATTGCCCGCGCGCTCAACCTGATTTTGCTGCTCCACGCCGACCACGAACAAAATTGCAGCACCTCGACCGTGCGCATGGTCGCTTCCAGCGGAGCGAACCTCTTCGCCTCCGTGGCCGCCGGGGTATGCGCCTTGTGGGGACCGTTGCATGGCGGGGCCAATATGGCGGTCATCAAAATGCTGGAGCAAATCCGCGCCGATGGTGACGACGGCACCAAATTCATCGAGCAGGCGAAATCCGGCGAGCGGCGCCTGATGGGCTTCGGGCACCGGGTTTACAAAAACTACGATCCGCGCGCCAAAATCATCGGCAAGGCCTGCGACAACGTGTTGAAAAAGCTCGGCTTGAACGATCCGCTCCTCGACATCGCCAAAAAGCTGGAAGAGGCGGCCCTGAATGACGATTACTTCTTGGAGCGCAAGCTGTATCCCAATGTTGATTTCTACAGCGGCATCATCATGAAGGCGATTGGCATTCCGGTGGAAATGTTCACCGTGATGTTCGCCATTGGCCGCATGCCCGGTTGGATCGCCAATTGGAAGGAAATCGCCTCGAATCCGAAAGGCCGCATCAGCCGTCCCCGTCAGGTTTACCAAGGGCCGGTTTCCCGATCCTACGTTCCGGTCGAAAAACGCTGATAAGCGGAAGCGAGCATTCCGCCAACTGAAACAGGGGCGCTCCCGCTTGCACCCTCTGTGCGCCCCCTCACCGGGGCATCTTGGGGATGCGGAGCCCATCCCGCACGGTCTTTTCCATTGAAGGAGTGATTTACGACCACTGGGTAAGAGGGTGGGGGATGTCGGCGCCGTTCCTTGAGGACGGACCACGGGGTGTCTGGAACCAGAAAGGTATTTGGTTTGCGGGTTCGCTGGTTGGGTTGGGGAAGGCTTTAACCTTATCTTACGTGGCAAGCTGGACGCATGGAGGTTTTTGTCCCTTTGTGGGAGGCAAACGCGTCCGCCCATTATGACACTACTTGAAATACGTTTGCAGCGGTTCCGGAACATCGCCGGGACGTCGTTGCGGTTTTCCGGTCCGCGCCAGTTTTTTCAAGGGGGCAACGGGCAGGGGAAAACCAACCTGTTGGAGGCGACCGGGTACGTCACCGCGTTGCGTTCATTCCGCTCCGCCGACCACCGACCCCTGGTCATGAACGGGGCGGACGAGGCCGGGCTGGCCATGACGTTTAATCACGAAACGACCGGCGAAACCCGCGTGGTGATCCGGTTGCGGCCGGATGGGCGCGGCGTGGAGGTCGATCAGGAAAAAATCAGCCGGGTGGGGGACGTCATCGGCCGTTTTCCCGCCGTGACGCTTTCGTCCGACGACATTCAATTCATCCGCCAATCCCCCGGTTTGCGGCGGCGGTGGCTTGACCTGGCCCTCTCGGCGGGGGATCCGGTTTATTTGCGGGAGTTGCAACGGTACCACCGGGGCTTGGCCGGTCGGAACCGCATTCTCAAAAACGAGGGCGGCGACCGGGAGTTGTCCGCGTTTGAGCAAACCATGGCCGAGACCGCCTCCGCGCTCACCCCGCTGCGGGAGGAGGGAACGCGCCAACTATCGGAAACCCTGCAAACCGTGTGTGGCGAAATCAGCGGGGGCGCGGAAACCGCCGCCTTGACCCGCCTGGCGGGTGGAACAGCCGGGACGGCGGAGGAGTGGCTGGCGCTTTGGCGCGAGAGCCGGGAGAAGGACCGCTTGAGCGGGGGAACCCGGCGGGGACTTCACCGCGATGATTACGAACTTTCCCTCAACAACCGGTCCGCCCGCGACTTCGCGTCGGAGGGCCAGCAGCGGGGGTTGGTGCTGGCTCTGCGGCTGGCTGAATTCCGCTACCTGATGGAAAAACGGCGGGTTCGTCCGCTGTTGCTGGCCGATGACATCGTCAATGAGCTGGACCCGGAGCGCCGGCGCCGCTTTTGGAAATTCCTTGGCGAAGAAACCCAGGTCCTGGCCACCGGCACGGAACCGCCTCCGGAACCGGAAACGTGGCAGCGGTTTGAGGTGAGCGGCGGCGTTTTCACCGAATTGTTCCGGTGAAAATCGCTCTTTGGCTTGAACCTCCCGCCGCATGCGCATCCTAATGGGCGATGGACCAGCAAGCGGATAAATCCCGAAACCCCGTTGCGGGGAATGCCGGATCGGATGCGGTTTCCCCGGAGAACGGGGGGGCGGCGACCGCCCCCGCTGACCGCCGCCGGGAACATGGATTGGCCGCGCTGGCCGTGCTGTTGTCCACTTTTTTGTATGTGGCGGCCTTTCCTCCCTTCAACGTGGCGGAGTCCGCCTACGTCTTTGCGGTGCCCCTGCTGCTCTGGCTGCTGCGGTCGCCGCCGTGGCCTCTCTTCACGGCGGCGGTGTTTGCCTGGGGATTTCTTTCCTGGCTGATATTGATTGTTTGGCTGCGGCACGTGACGCTGCCGGGCTACGTGTTTTTGTCTGCCGTGCTCGGTCTCTACTTCACGCTGTGGTGGGCGGCGGCGCGGTTGTTTTTGCCGACGGCGCGCGACGGCGGGTTTCCCCTGCGGCTTGCGGCCATCGCGGGAGCGGCGGCGTTGT
>PXDN01000409.1 GCA_003566375.1 Opitutia bacterium | reverse complement strand
GCGGGTTTCAACGGGTGCGCATCGGCGGCGAAATCAAAGACCTCGACGATCCGAAGCTGATTCCAGGAGGCCGGGAGGAGCACAAGGGGGAAATCGTCATCGACCGCCTGGTGCTGGGTGAAGAGCACCGCAGCCGCCTGGCCGACTCCCTCGAACTGGCTTTCCGCGAAGGAAACAATCGGGCCGATGCATTGTTGCAGGAGACCCGTGACGGCCCGTGGCGGGAGATTCCGCTCAGCCAAAACCTTGCCTGCTCTCTTTGCGGCGAACCCGCCGGGGAACTGACGCCGCGGCATTTCTCGTTCAACCATGCCGACGGCGCTTGCCCTTGCTGCGGCGGCATCGGGAAGGAAATGCGGTTCGCCGATGAGTTGGTGGTGCCCGATCCCTCCAAACCCGTGCGCGGCGGCGCGGTCAAACCGTGGCGGCTGGGCGGAAAAAGTCTCATCATCCGGCACAACGCCATCCTCAAACAACTGGCCGAACAAGTTCCGTTTGACGGGGACGCCCCCTGGAAAGATCTGCCCGAGGAAACCCGGCGGCTGATCCTGCACGGCTCGGGAGACCGGCCCTTTTCCTTCCGCTTTGGGCGGGGTGGAAAAAAACGGGAGGAGGGCCCGTTCCCCGGAGTCATTAAGTTGTTGGAAAAAGCGAAGGCGGAGAGCCGCAGCGAGGGCCACCGCGCCCGCCTGACCACCTACCAAACCAGCGGCACCTGCTCCCTGTGCGGCGGCAAACGGCTGCAACCGGCCAGCGCCGCCGTCGAAGTCAACGGGGTCACCCTACCCGATTTTTTTGCCATGGACATCGGACGGGCGGAAGAGTTTTTGCGGAGCGTGGCCGAAACCCCGGAGGTCGCCGACGGCATCGGTGACGTGGTCAACGGCCTACGCCAGCGAATCGGCTTTTTGCGGGAGGTCGGCCTGGATCATTTGTCACTGGACCGCGAATACAACACGCTCAGCGGCGGCGAATCCCAGCGGGTGCGGCTCGCCACCCAGCTCGGCATGGGCCTGGCGGGAGTCTGTTACGTGTTGGACGAGCCCAGCATCGGGCTGCATCCCCACGACAACGACCGCCTCCTCGACATCCTGCGCCGCCTGCGCGACCGGGGAAACACCCTCCTGGTGGTCGAGCACGACGCCGACACCATGCGAGCCGCCGATCACCTGATCGAACTCGGACCCGGCGCCGGTCCCGAAGGAGGGCGCTTGCTTTACCAAGGTCCGCCGGAGGGCTGCGCCCGCGAACCGGCTTCGCGCACCGGCCCGTTTCTCAGCGGCGAATCGACCGTCGTCGCAGAGGGCGCCCGCAAAGAACCGGACAAGCGCCGGTTGACCGTCCGGGGAGCCCGCGAGAACAACCTGCGCGGCATCGACGTGGCCTTCCCGGTCGGTCTCATGGTGTGCGTGACCGGGGTTTCCGGCTCGGGCAAGAGCAGCCTGGTCAACGACATTCTCGCCCGCGCGGCCGCTTTTCGCCTCAACCGGGCCAAGACCATTCCCGGCAATCACCGGGTCATTGAGGGATGGGAACATTTCCATCGGGTTGTGGAGGTGAACCAGGACCCGATCGGGCGCAGCCCGCGCTCCAACCCGGCCACCTTTGTCAAGCTGTTCGATTTGCTGCGCGACGTGTATTCACAAACTCCGCTGGCCCGCGTGCGTGGCTACCGGCCGGGGCGCTTTAGTTTCAACATGCGCGGCGGACGCTGCGAGCGTTGCCAGGGCGACGGCCTTATCCGCATGGACATGCAGTTCCTGGCCGATGTCTACAGCGAGTGCCCGGGGTGCCGCGGCAAACGTTACAACCGGGAAACCCTCGAAGTGTTGTTCAAAGGCCGCAGCATCGCCGACGTGCTGGATCTTTCCGTGCACGAGGCCGCCGAACTGTTCCGGCACCATCCCAAAGTGATGGACAAACTCCGCACGCTGGAAGCGGTCGGGCTCGATTACCTGAAACTCGGCCAACCGGCCACCACCCTTTCCGGCGGCGAGGCCCAGCGGCTCAAACTGTCGCTGGAGTTGAGCAAACGGCAATCCGGCGAAACCCTCTACATTTTGGACGAGCCAACCACCGGTCTGCACTGGATCGACATCCAAAAACTGATGGATCTGCTTTTCACCCTGCGGGACGCGGGCAACACCGTCATCATCATCGAGCACAATCTGGATGTGATTCAGTTGGCCGATTGGGTTATGGATTTGGGCCCCGGCGGCGGCACCGCCGGAGGGGATCTGGTTTTCGCCGGACCCGTGGAGGAACTCCGCGGACACGCGACGTCCCTCACCGGGCGGGCACTGCGGCGCCGCACCGGCGGCGGATAAAAAAACGCCCGCCACCGGACAAACCGGAGACGGGCGCATGGAAAGAAGACTCACCTCACGGCTGCGGCGGAGGCATCTGGATTTGCGGTTGTTGCTGCTGCGGTGGAGGGGTCTCGGACACTTCGACCAACTCCACGTCAAATACCAGCACCGATCCCGGCGGAATTCCGGGTTGGCGCTCATTCCCGTATCCCAGTTCGGGCGGAATGTGCAGGGTGATGGAACCGCCCTCCCTGACTTTGGTCAGCCCTTCGGACATGCCGGGAATAACGCCGGCCAGCGGAAACTCCACCGCTTCTCCGTTGGCGCGGGAGCTGTCAAAAACCGTCCCGTCCATGAGTTTGCCTTCGTAATGGATGCGGACGGTGTCGGAGAGTTCGGGTGCGTCGCCGCGGCCCTCGCGCGTCACTTCGTAACGAAGTCCGGATTCGGTTTGTTCAACCCCCTCGCGCTCGTCGAGATTCGCGAAGTAAGCGTCGGCCCGCAGCCGGTTTTCCTGGGCCTGGCCTTCGGCGACGCTCTGCTGGCGGCTGCCGAGAAACGCTTCCAATTGCGGAATCATTTGCTGAATGTTGGGCGGAACCGCCTCGCCTTTGTTGGCACGGTGGAATCCTTTGAGAAACAACTCCATCTCCTCTTCATTGAGTCCATAGCTGGAGACGTTGCTCTGCACGCCGACAATGTAGCCGAAGGTTTCAATCAAAACCTCCGGGCTGACCTGCGGCACCGCTTGTTGGGCCGGGGGCATCTCCATGCCCGGCGGGCCGGCGGGCGGTCCGCCGGCTGGTGTTTGAGCCGATACGGCTCCCGCCGCAAAAACCGCGGCCGAGAGCGTGATTAATCCTGTTTTTGCATTTATCATAACTTGGTAATGTTTGAATCATGGGAAAAATAAACATCGCCGCAAACCCAAAGCCCGATTTCTTCTAAATCGAAAGACAATCGCCCTGTATTTGCCAATGGATTACGAAAGAAGTCCGCATCGAAAAAAGAAAGACGTTGATTACGGCGCCCTGCAGTCGGCGTGGACCCGCGTCCCCCGCATCGACGTGGCCACCGCCCGCGATTTGCTCGATCTCGGTTTCCAGCATCCCGATCAATTGATCGGGCGCGCCCCGGAGGTTTTGTATGAGCAGGTGTTGAAAAAGAAGCCCCACACTCCCCGCGCGCGGCTGCACCTGTTCCGCCTGGCGGTCTATTTTGCCGAGACTTCCGACCCCGATCCCGCCAAACTCCATCCCGCCGCCTGGACGGATTAAAACCGTCCCGCCCCGGTGCGAAACCCGTTGCCAAACCCGGCCGCAACCGTCAAAACTTAAATCGTATGACTTCCATTACCGACATTCGCGCCCGCGAAATTCTTGATTCCCGCGGCAACCCGACCATTGAGGTCGATGTGGAACTGGCCGACGGTTCCATCGGCCGCGCCGCCGTTCCGTCCGGTGCCAGCACCGGAGAACACGAAGCGCTGGAATTGCGTGACGGCGCCCTGCCCGCCAAGCAACAGCCGAAAGGCGTCAACGCCGCCAAGCGTTATCTCGGGAAAGGCGTCCTGGCCGCCGTGGCCAACGTCCACACCAAGATCGCCCCGGCGCTCGAAGGGCTTGACGCGACCGATCAATTGCTGATCGACCGCACCATGCTCGATCTCGACGGCACGCCCAACAAGCGCAAACTCGGGGCCAACGCCATCCTCGGCGTCTCCCTCGCCACCGCCCACGCCGCCGCCACCTCCCTGTGCGTGCCGCTCTACAAATATCTCGGCGGTCCCAACGCCAAAGTGCTGCCGGTGCCGATGATGAACATCATGAACGGCGGCGCCCACTCCGACGCGCCGATCGACATTCAGGAATTCATGATCATGCCCAAGGGGGCCGACAGTTTCCGCCACGCCCTGCAAATGGGGACGGAGGTGTTTCACGCCCTCAAGGCGGTGCTCAAAGGCAAGGGACTCTCCACCTCCATCGGTGACGAGGGCGGCTTCGCTCCGAAACTGGCCTCCAACGAGGAAGCCCTCGAAGTGATCGCCCTCGCGGTGAAAAACGCCGGCTACAAACTCGGCAAGGACATCTTCCTCGCGCTCGACGTGGCCGCCTCGGAATTTTACGACGCCAAGTCGAAGAAATACGTATTCAAAAAATCGGACGGGGCCAAACGCAACGCCGACGACATGGTCAAGTTTTATCAGGACCTGCAAAAACGCTTCCCGATTATTTCCATTGAGGATGGCTGCGATGAAAACGACTGGAACGGCTGGAAAAAACTGACCGACGCCATCGGCGGCACCACCCAGCTCGTCGGGGACGACCTCTTTGTCACCAACACCGAATTTCTCGCCAAAGGCATCAGCCAAGGCGTGGCCAATTCCATTTTGGTGAAAGTGAATCAAATCGGCACCCTGACCGAAACCTTCGACGCCATCGAGATGGCCAAAGAAGCCGGTTACACGTCGGTGATCTCCCACCGGTCCGGGGAAACCGAGGACACCACCATCGCCGACATCGCGGTGGCGACCAACGCCGGTCAAATCAAAACCGGCTCCCTTTGCCGCACCGACCGCGTTTGCAAATACAACCAACTTCTCCGCATCGAGGAGGAGCTCGGCCGCAACGCGGTTTACGGCGGCAAGCTGTAATGGCCAATCGCCGGGCGGGCAATTCGCCCGCAACGGCTCTTCCATTCGCTTTTCCAGCTCGTAGCATCCGGCCTTGCCGGATGACTGGTTGGGTGGATTGGAATCCCCTCGTGCCGAACGGGCGACACGGAGGTCGCCCCTCCACAAACAATTTACAATAAATCGACTGGAGGGGCGGGCTCCCGCCTTGGCGGCGTGGCAGGCCGTCCCGCCCGTTGGCACTCACCCGCCCCCGACGCCGGGCCATGGCCCCCCAGCGGGCGATTCGCCCGCAACGGTTTTTTCCTTTCGCATTCCCTGTTCGTGGCATCCGGCCTTGACGGATGACCGGATGGATGAGGATCGACATCCGCCCCTGCACGGGCGACACGGCCGCTCCTCACCAACAGCCCGTCATAAAAATGAACCGTTTGGTGCAAAAAAGGGCGGTTTAAGCTCGACGGGAGGAGCGCCAGCCGCAAGGTTTCCGGTTTTCCCATGGGTGGCAATTCCGCCAATCCCGCAGGGCGCTTGATGCATTATGGATAGCACGGAACGGATGGTCGAATTCGCGGTGATCGCGGTTTATCTGGTGTTTTTGCTCCTGATTGGCCTGGCCTTTCGCCGCTTCAATTCCAACATCAGCGACTTTTTCCGCAGTGGAGCCCGCGGGGCCTGGTGGCTGGTGGGATCGAGCGCGTTTATGGCGGGCATCAGCGCCTACACGTTCACCGGCGCCTCGGGCGTGGCCTACACGGCCGGCTGGAGCGTGGCCATCATCTACATCGGCAACGCCCTTGGTTTCTTTTTGGCCTTTCTGGTTTTCGCGCCGTGGTTCCGACAGTTGCGGGCGATTACCAATCCCGAAGTCATCCGGATGCGTTATGGTCCGTTCACCCAGCAGTTTTACGCGATTTTCGGTGTCCTGACCGCGGTCATTGGCGGGGGGTTGCAGCTCTGGGCGATGGCGATTTTCACGTCGGCGGTTTTCGGGTTTCAGATCTGGCAGGTGATCGTGGTCATCGGCGCGGTGGTGGTCTTTTATTCGACCACCGGGGGAAGTTGGGCGGTGATGGCGACTGATTTTGTGCAGAGCCTCATCATGATCCCCCTGACGGTGGTGATCGGGGTCATCTGCCTTATCGAGGTCGGCGGCATGAGCGGGCTCAACCAATTGATCGGCGACGCCGGTCTCTCCCGGGAGTTTCGACTGATCAACGCGCAGGACGATTTCCCGGTTTACCAGTTTTCGATCATCTGGGCGCTCGCCATGTTGATCAACCAGGCCGGACTGACCAACACCATCGCGACCGGACAGCGCTATTTCATGGTCAAGGACGGGCGGGAGGCCCGCAAGGCGGCCTTTCTCGCCTTCGTCCTGATGAGCATGGGGTCGTTTTTCTGGTTCATTCCGCCGATGGTCGCCCGGCTGAGGTATGAGGCCGATGTGCTGGTGATGGGCGCGCAGTTGAACAATCCGGCGGAGGCGGCCTTCGCGGTGGCCAGCATCAACCTGCTCCCGTTGGGCATGACCGGCATGATCGTGGTGGCGATGTTCGCCGCGACGATGAGTTCGATGGACAGCGGAATCAACCGGAACGCGGCGATTTTCGTGCGCGACATTTATCCGGCGCTTTGCCGAATGTTTGCGAAGGCGCGCGACCGCTTGCTGAGGAGGAGGCTGCTCAAGCGCGACGGCCACGACGACGCCTTCGAGGCCGGCCGGCAGTCCCGGCGGGGACCCTTGAGCGAAGTGGGCCTGTTGCTGCTTGGTCGCGTCTTTTCGCTGATCTTCGGGGCAATCATCATCCTCATGGCTCTCTACTTCGCCCAGATCGGAGGGCGCGGGATGTTCGACGTGATGCTCGATATCGCGGCCATGCTCGGGGTGCCTCTTTCAGTGCCGATGTTAATGGGTCTTTTCATCAAACGGGTTCCCGGATGGTCGGCGATGTTTGCGGCGATCTGCGCGCTCATTCCGGCCTTTTTGGCGAGTGAGTTCCTTTTCGGTTGGGGCTGGAACTTCCAGACCAAGGTTTTCATGAACCTCTCCGTCGGGATCGTGGCCTATCTCGCGACCATGCCGTTCTGGAAAACGACCACGCAGGACTACCGGGACCAGGTGACGGAGTTTTTCACCCGGATGCATACGCCGGTCGATTTTGAAAAAGAAATCGGCCAAGCCAGCGACCTGAGCCAGCTCACGCTGATCGGCGCTTTTGTTTGCGCGGTGGCCTCCTTCATCCTGCTTCTGCTTTTCCTGCCCAATGCCTGGCAAGGCCGCCTGGCGATTATCACAGTGGCCGGAATCGTGATGGGCATCGGCGGCCTGATGATTTTCATTGGCAGGCGAGGCGCCCGGAAAAAAAGAAATAAACAGAACTGAACCCCGGCCCCGGCTGGGGCCCTTCAGCGGCCGAAGCTCGTGCTCATGGTGAACACGGCCGAGATGATGGCCAGGGCAATGAAGCCGACAAACAGGAACACGCCCATCAACACACCCACCGACAGGATGCCGATAAAGGCCTGCAAGCGGCGGGCAAGGTCCTTTTTATACATGTCGGCAATCTGCTTCAAACTGTAAACGATGTTGCCGGTGTCCTCCCCCACCGCCAGCATGTCGAGCACGATTTGCGGGATGTAACCGGTGGATTGCAGGGCGGCGGAGATGCTCCAGCCCTCGGCCACCTTTTGCCGCGCTTCGCCGAAAGAGAGCCGGATGGCGCCGTTGTTGATCACGTTTTCCGTCATGCGCAGGGTTTCGATGGTGGTGACCCCGTTTTCCAGCAGCACGCTCATCGTTTGGCTGATCTGCAACACGTCCGACGTGAGCAGGAATTTCCCAAACACGGGAATGCGCAAACAGATTTTGTCCCAGGTGAGCGAACCGGATTCGGTGCGGATCCATTGCCACCACCCCAGCAGCGCCAGGGCGATCCCCCCCAGAATCAAGAGCCCGTATTGAACCAAAAAATCGGCCCCGGTGACCAGCATCCTGGTCGAGGTCGGCATCTGTCCGCCGAGGGCGGTCAACATCCCCTCCAACCGGGGCAACAGGAAAAAGACCGAAAACAAAACCACCCCGCAGGCGACGAACAACAGCAAAATCGGGTAGGCCAGGGCGGCCACGATTTTGTTTTTCAGCTCCTTTTGCTCCTCGAAATAAACCACCAGCCGGTTGAGGATCTCCTTCAGGTTGCCGGTGGCCTCACCGGATTCAACCAAGTAGATGGTGGAGCGGTCGAACACCTCGGAGGTATCCGCCATGGCCTCGGAAATCGACTTGCCGCCGCTCACCTTCTCCCACAACAACCGGGCCAGCCGCCGGAGGGCGGGATCCTTGAGCCGCACGCTGAGTAGGCGCACGGCGTCGCCCACCGGCATGCCGCTGGACACCAAATCGGCCAGCGAGCGCAAAAACGGGAGCCGGTGCCGCCTCCCAAGACCGGAGGCCGAAACCGGTCCCTCGGGCGAAGCGAACGTTTTTTGCCGACCCGCGAATTTATCGGCAACCCGCTTGGAGAAGGAAGCGCCGCCGCCGGACTCCGCGCGGGTGAAACCGGCGGAGGGAGCGGACGGAGCCGCGCCGCCACCGCCCGAATCGCTGACCGAGACCGGGCGCAGGCGCTTGAGCCCGATCTGGCGCAACGCCTCTTTGCGGGTGGGCGCGTCGATCATTCCTTTGACCAGGGTTCCGCCGGTGTCGCGGGCACTGTATTGAAATTTTGGCACAACGATTAAGTCAGGAATCTGCGGCGGTCACTCGCAGAACTTCCTCCAGCGTGGTGACTCCTTTGAGAATTTTTTCCCAGCCGGAATGCTGAAGGCTCAACATGCCGTCGTCCATGGCCCGCTTGCGGATGGCGCGGGTCGATTCCCGCCCCACGATCAAGTCGTGCAATCTTTCGGTGACGCGCAGGATTTCAAAGACGCCCAAACGGCCCCGGTAGCCGAGATTCCGGCACGTCTCGCATCCGGACGGAGTGTGAAAATGGTCCACCCCTTCCCCGGCGGACTCGGGCAACTGGAGCAACTCGACCGCCCGCCGCACTTCCGTTGCCGCGACCTCCTTGCGGATCCTGCATACGGGACAGAGGCGGCGCACGAGGCGCTGGGCGATGATCATCTCCACCGCCGAGGCCACCAAAAACGGCTCGATCCCCATGTCCACCAATCGGGTCAGGCCGCCGGGCGCGTCGTTGGTGTGGAGGGTGCTGAACACCAAGTGGCCGGTGAGCGAGGCGCGAATGGCGATGTCGGCGGTGTCGCGGTCGCGGATTTCCCCGACCATGATGACATCCGGGTCCTGGCGCAAAACGTGGCGCAGCGCATCGGCGAATCGCAGTCCAATCTCGGGCCGCACCTGCATCTGGTTCACCCCGGGCACTTCGTATTCGATCGGGTCCTCGATGGTGATGATGCGTTTGTCGGGCGAGTTGATCCGCCGCAGAAAGGCGTTCAGGGAAGTCGATTTTCCCGAACCGGTCGGCCCGGTGACCAGAACAATCCCGTGCGGCAATTTCAGCACGGCGTCGATTTCGCTCTCGTCACGGTTGGAAAACCCGATCTGCGCAAAGGTGAGCGCCTCGGTCTTTTTGTTGAGCAAACGCAAACTGACGCTTTCCCCGTACATGGTCGGCACGGTGGAAAGTCGGATGTCGAGAATGTTATCGCCCACCCGGAAATTGATGCGCCCGTCCTGCGGCAAGCGGCGCTCGGAAATGTTGAGGCGGGCCATGATTTTCAGGCGGGAAATGATGGCGTCCTGAAACTGGCGCAAATTTTCCGGCACCGGGACCGGGATCAAGAGGCCGTCCACCCGGTAGCGGATGCGCAGCGCCTCCTCCTGGGGCTCGACATGGATGTCAGTCGCCCCGTCGTGAACCGCCTGCTGCACCACGTCGTTCACAAAACGGACCAAGGCGGCGTTCTCGTCATCCTTGCCCTCCATCTCGGCCTGGACCTGAACATCCAGATCGATCTCAGTGTCCTCCAAACTCTCGAACCCGACCCCGAGGTTCTTGGTGAGGAAATCCGAAATTTTGTCCGGCAAGCCCAAGGTCCAGACCGGTTCCCGGTCGCAACAGGTGTAGATCCAATCCTCGATTTCCGACTCCGGGGGCCAGACGGTGGCGAGGTGGATATGGGTGTCGTCCATTTTGAGCGGAACGCACCGGTATTCGAACAGCATGCGCGCCGGAATGACCGTCAGCAGGGAGAGGTCAAACTCATCCGGGCGGCTGATCTCCAGTCCGGAGGAGGCGGCCACGATGCGGAGCGCCTCGTTTTCGGGCTTGACCAGCATTTTGGCCAACACCCGCACCCGCTCCTCGCGGGGAGCGGCGGCCAGCTCCCCATGCTGGGCTTCATTGAGTTCGGCAAAGGTGGATTCCAAAACGGCGGTCATCGTTGGCGGGTCATTGAGGAGGAAGGGCGGGTGGAACGCCGCCGGTGTGGGCTTCGGAAGAGTCGGTTTCAGCCTGGGTCTCCTCAATCACCTGGCGGCGCGCGGCGCGGCGCTGACGGATTTCTTCGGCCAGCTGTTGCATCCGTTCCTCCGGCGTTTGCGCCTGTTGCCGCTGCTGACTTTGCCGCCCGGTCGCCTGGGCCGGGCGCGGGGGCGTTTCGGAGGACTCCGCAATGGCCTGCACCTTGGACTCCCGCAAGCCGACCGAGCGGGAGCGGTTTTCGTGGCGGACGACGACGGTTTCATCGCGCTCGTTAAACTCCGACACGGTGAACCCACTGTCGGATTGGTTCACCCCGAGCCAGAAGCTGCGGTTTTCGGTTGGATCAAAGAGACTGAACAAATACTCGCCCTGCCATTTGGTCATGCCCCGGAATTCGAGGCGGTCGAGCGCCTGCGGCTGGGCGGGAGGCGGCGGGGTTTCCCGGGGCCGGGGCGGCTGCGGCGGGCTCCACCCTTCGGGAATGAACGGCGAGCGCTCCACCAGATCCTCCACCGCGTGGAGGGAAACCGCCGCCATCATCAACACGACCGCGCCGACCAGGATGCGACGAAAAAGCGGGGAATCATGATTGCGGTTTTTCATAAGCGTTCCGGATTGGCTGGTTAGTCATTATCGGGAAAGGCCCGTTGCACCTCATCCCGGCGAATGATCGGCCGCGGCTCGGTGCGGGAGCGTTCCCGCAGTTCCAAGGCTTCACGAGAAAGCCAGGAAAGATCCTCGTCTTCACGCCTCTCCTCTCCTTCGACAACCTCCAGCACCGGATCAATCACCCGCTGCAGGCTGTCACGTTGGGAAAGAAGCCGGAGTTGCTCCTGCGCGTCGGCGTGGGCTTCGTCCGTGGTGCCCAAAACGGTGGGACGGATGAACACCAGCAGCTCGGTGCGGTTGTCCTCGCGGGAGCGGGTTCCAAACAAGGGACCAATCAAGGGTATTTGCCCAAAGATGCCGATGCGGGATTGGCTCCGGCGCCGGGTGCTGCTTTGCAGTCCGCCCAAAATAATGGTTTCGCGGTTGAAGACGCTGACATAGGAAGTCGCCTCACGGGTGCCGATGACCGGTTGTTCGTTGTTGTCGATGGTGACGTTGTCAACGATGTCCTCCACGGTTTGGGTGATCTCCATCTGGATGGTCCCGTCGGAACCGATCAGGGGCAGCACGGTTAAGCCGATGCCAATGTCCTGATACTGGATTTGGGAACGAATGGAAGTTTGGAAGCTGCCGTCGCTGATGGTCCCGGTGATGATGGGACGGCGTTCCCCCACCAGAATGCGGGCCTCGCGGTTGTGGGTGGTCACAATGGTCGGCACCGAGAGAATCTTGATATTGCTCTTGCTGGAAGCCGCGTTAAAAGCCGCCTCCCAGACTCCGCCAGCGGTCCGGCTGACCCCAAAACCGCGCCCGCTGACATCAAAGCCGACGCTGTTGCTGCCCTCCACGAAATTGATGCCGAATGAATCCAGTCCCCGGGCGTCCTGATCGGAGAGAGTCACCTCGGCGATGAACACCTCGATGCGGACCTGCGCAAGCAGCACGTCGAGCTGGCGGACCAAGTCGCGGAGCAGTTCCAAATCCTGCGGAGTGCCGGAAATGATGACCGCGTTGCTGCGCGGTTCCGCCAGGACGGTGACGAATTCGCTGAAATCAACCGAGCCGTCACCAACCGCGCCGGTCGCGGCCTCGCCACCGGCCGCGGGGGCCGCGCCCGCATCCCCACCGCCTCCCCCGCCTTCGGCAGCCTGTTGGGCGCGGGTGCGGGGAGAAGGAAGGGGCGGATTTCCTGTTTGCGGTTGTCCACCTCCTTGCCTGCTTTGCTGAATCCCCGGCCGAGTCTGTTGCGTGCCCCGCTGCGTTCCCCGCTGCGTGCCAGGCCTAATTTGTTGCCCGGTGCCGCCCACGCCCGGAGCGAGGGTTCCGCCGGGGCGGGCCTGGGTGCCCGCGCCGGTCCGCCCGGCGGCGGCGCCGCCCGCCGCCCGCCCGCTGACCAACTGGCTGAGAAGACCGGCGACCTCGATCGAATCGGCGTGTTTAAGCGGAATGATTTCCGGGCGGCTCAACGGTTCGGCCTGAATGTCGAGTTGCTTGATCAGGCTCTCAAAATAGTCCACCTGCCGCGGATCGGAGAGCAGGATCACTTGGTTGGTGCGCTCGTCGGCGAAAACCTGCGTGCCCGCGCCGAGCGATTGCCCCGCCGGAGTGCCGGTCAGCCCCTGAATGCGGGCGACCACGTCGGTGGCGCGCGCGTGCTCCAACTTGTAAAATTTCGGTTCCAGCGCGGGGGCGAAAGGCCGGTCCATCCGCTCGATGATATCCTCCATCGCCTGCAGGTTGCTGATCGTGTCGGTGACCAACATCGCGTTGGCCTTGGGGAATTGAATGATGGAGCCGCCGTTGGGCGTCGAAAGCTGGGCGACCTGAGGCTGAATTTCCTCG
>PXDN01000241.1 GCA_003566375.1 Opitutia bacterium | reverse complement strand
TGTGCACGCCGACCGGGCTGAGAACCTCGTTCCATCCCCTCTCGGGCGCGGGCCCCAGCCAGAGATCCCAATCCAGGCCGGCGGGGGGCTCCGCTTCCTCCAAATCGCACCAACCGGCAATGCCCGGCGGCAGGGCGACGGTCACGCGGTGAATTTCCCCGATGCGCCCGTTGCGCACCCACTCACACGCCCGGCGAAAGCGTTCGGTGGAGCGTTGCTGACTTCCGGTTTGAAACACCGCCCGGCGCGCGCGCACCGCCCGCACCATCGCCTCCGCTTCCTCCACGGTTTGGCACAGCGGTTTCTCGCAATAGACGTCTTTGCCGGCTTGAACGGCGAGTATTCCCATGACGGCGTGCCAATGGTCCGGAGTGGCGATCACCACGCCGTCGATATCACTCCGGGCCAGCAATTCGCGGAAATCGTTGTAGGCGGCGCACCCGTTGTAGTCGGGGACTCCCGAGGCTTCGGCATAGTGGTTGTTGACGCGCGCGAGTTGGTGTTCCCTCCGGATGGTGTCCACCTCGCAAATGGCGGTGATCCGGACGTCGGATTGGCGCAGGAAAGCGTTGATCAGTCCCCGTCCCATGCGGCCGGTGCCGATCACGCCGAGGGAAATTTGTTCGTTGGGAGACGTTTCGGCGGACCACACCCGCGAGGGTAAAATGAAAGGAGAGGCCGCCGCCACGGCGGAGGCTTGCAAAAAACGGCGGCGGGTAAAATTCCGGGAAGATTTCATGCGATTACAAAAAACGATATCCGCCGCGGACTCAAGCCCGCGGTCACCAGTCCCTCCGGGCAACTGCGCATCCCGACGTTGTCACGGTGGGGAGAGGCGTGACGAGTTTCCAGGCGGGATCTTCAAACAGGCAAGAAAGCGGTTTGCAGGTGATGGCAAAGTCGGGGTGCGGGGACCGGGTGTTCTTTTGCGTCAATCCACGACGTGTGCAATCCCGTGACTCCTTGGTTTTTGTGGGGGCCGGAAAAAGCGAAAGCCCGAATCGTTTCCGAATTCGGGCTTTCATTGGGTGCAGGGGCTGGATTTGAACCAGCGACCTTCAGGTTATGAGCCTGACGAGCTACCAGACTGCTCCACCCTGCAATGAAGAAGAGGGGAAGTTGCCACCCCTCTTCTCTTCCGTCAATGGATTTATTGAACTATTTTCAACATGGCGCCGACGGGCGGATGCCAAATGGGATTGGCAAGGCCGCGGGCGGGCGCGAACAGCTCAGTATTTGACGCTGCAACCGTAGGGACGGGAGACCGGAGTGGCCACTTCCCCGCCGTTCATGGCGGCATCCAAAGCCGCCACCACATAATTCTCGGCGCGCGGGATGTCGGCGGCCCGGGCGGAACGGATGCTGTCAATGGCGCCGTTGTAAATCAGTTTCCCCTCCGGATTGATCACATACATGTGGGGAGTCACGCGGGCGTCGTAGGCCCGGCCGACCTTGCCGTCATGATCAAGCAGCAGGGCGGTGTGTTGGGCCTTCTTTTCGGCGGAGATTTTTTTGGCGGCATCCGGGGTCAGATGGCCCTGCTTGCCGGGAGCGGAGGAATTGATGACCAGCCACACAACATCCTTTTCGGTGTATTTCTTTTGGAGGTCCTGCATGTGGCCGCCTTGATAGAATTTAACCACAAACGGGCAGTCGTGGTTCAACCACTCCAAGACAACGAACTTTCCTTCGAAGTCCGACAGGGAATGGGTTTCTCCATGGTAATCCTTCAATGTGAAGGCGGGCGCCTTCTCCCCGATGGCGGGAGCGGCGGACAGGGAAACGAGGGCGAACAGCCCGGTTAGGAATATGGTAATGATTGTTTTCATAAGCGGTAGTAGGATACCTTCAAAACACCGGCTTTCAACCGAAGTGCCAAAGTGACCGGTTTTTTTTCACCCATGCCTTCATCTTCATCTTCATTAATACGGTATCCAAGAAACCCTCAGGGCGCGGTCCCTTGTTCCCGGGGTTCATGGGAGCGCCAGCCTTCAGGCGGCGAAGCGAGGCTTACGGGAACCGCTTGCATACCGTATTCCGCCCGCTAAAGCTGGGCGCTCCCCTTGCAACCGCATCCCGCCGGGAAAAGGAGCGCCAGCCTTCAGGCGGCGAAGCGAGGCCCGCGGGAACCGCTTGCATACCGTATTCCGCCCGCTAAAGCTGGGCGCTCCCGCTTGAACACCGCATTGTCGGAAGTTGGGTGGCTCGCCCTTGGGCATCCGCATGGCAAACGTGAAGCCAAAGAATAACTGAGCCCCGCGACAATCGTAACCGCCGCATTGGAGATTTGTATTTTTGGGTTTTGCGGGTAACGCTTACTTCAGATGATGAACGTGGATTTGGTCATTCCCAATCGCTTGCCCATAATGACCCTGCCGGAAACCGTGTTTTTCCCGCAGGCCATGCTGCCGTTGCACATATTTGAAGACCGCTACCGCAAAATGCTGAAAGACGTTCTCTCCAACCACAGGATGTTTGCGGTCAGCGCGTTGGATGAGAAGCAACGGAAGACGCTGGATTTGTTTGAACCGCCCTGCCAAGTGGCCACGGTCGGCATCATCCGGGCTTGCCGAAAAAACGACGACGGTACCGCCAATCTGGTGATGCAAGGTCTCTGCCGCATTAAAGTTGAGGGCATTGTCCACGAAGCTCCCTACCGTTTCGCGCAAATCCAGCCGCTGGCCTCCGCCTCCAAGATGTCCAGCACCGATTTGCTGCGCCTCAAAGGCCGCCTGTTGCGCTGCATCGGCGTAAAACGACGCCTCGGATCCATGGTGTCCAAGGATGTGCTGACCTTTCTGAAGTCAATCGACGAGCCGGAGGTCGTGGTTGACCTGGCGGCTTTTTCCCTGTGCGAAGACACCCGCTTCAAACAGCGCCTGTTGGAAACCCTGGACACCGGCTCCCGCTTGGAACTCTACAT
>PXDN01000120.1 GCA_003566375.1 Opitutia bacterium | reverse complement strand
GGGGCAACGCCGACGCGCTGGGGGAACAAGCTCCCGCCGATGAAACGCCCGCCGGGGTAACGGACGGTGATCCCAACGTGCCGGTGAACGAGACCATGGTGCTGGAGCGGTTGCGCAATTGTTACGACCCGGAGATTCCGGTGAACATTGTCGATCTCGGCTTGGTTTACGGGTGCGACATCACCAAGAACGACGGCGGCCGCCACCACATCGAGGTGCAGATGACCCTGACCGCCCCCGGTTGCGGGATGGGGCCGGCCATCGCGGCGGACGCCCGCGACAAGCTTCTGGCCCTGCCCAGTGTCGAGTCCGCCGAAGTCAATCTGGTGTGGGATCCACCGTGGAATCAGGAAATGATCAGCGAGGAAGGCAAAATGAAACTGGGTTTGATCTGAGGCCCGCATCCAATTTTTGAAATATCATGTCTGACAATAAAGATAATCTTGGCGGGGCTGCGTTTGAGTCTTTCCTGCAACAGAAATTCATGGAGGAGCGCAAGGTGTTCCTCTGGGGCGAAGTATCCGAGAAATCGTCCAAAGCGGTGGTCGAAAAATTGCTCTATCTGGATGCGGCCGATCCCGGCAAGCCGATCACCTTTTACATCGACACGCCGGGCGGCTCCATCACCTCCGGCATGGCGATGTATGACACCATCAAGCTGATCCGTTCCGAGGTGAAAGTGGTGGTCATGGGCATGGCGGCCAGCATGGGCTCGATTTTGCTGAGCGCTCCCAAGAAGGGAAACCGCTACCTGTATCCGCACTGCCGCGTCTTGATCCACCAGCCCCTGATCTCAGGGCGCATGGTGGCGCCGGCGGTGGACATCAACATTCAGGCGATTGAAATGGAACGGTTGCGGGACGAGTTGAACAGGATTTTGTCCGAAGCTTCCGGCCAGCCGTTGGAAAAGATTCAGAAAGACACCGACCGGGATTTTTATCTGACCGCGAAAGAGGCCATTGATTACGGGTTGGCCGATCACATCGTGGATAAATTGTAGTTGTCCGGCCGTTCCGGCTGGAAACTCCGGTTGGATGCGGGCGGGCGGGTGCCTTGCCGTCGGGGCGCGCTAAACAACCCGCGCGGGAAACCCGGGCATGGAAATCCTCAGCTTTCCTCCAAGCGGTAGCCCTCCGGCGCGATGACGACCACGAATTCGCCTTTCAGGCTAACCCGGTCCATCTCCGCGCGGACGGTTCCCGCCGCTCCGGTGAGGAAACGCTCGTGCAGCTTGGTGATCTCCTTGGCCAGGCAGATCACGCGGGCTTCCCCGAGAGTGGCCACGATTTCATCCACGAATTTCACGATTCGGTGGGGGGATTCGTAAAAGCAGAGGGTATGGGGGAAATCCCGGTTGGTATCCAAGAAACGGATTCTGGCGGCTGATTTCGGCGGCAAAAAGCCGGCGAACCAAAATGCGTTGGTGGGCAACCCCGAGGCGGTCAGGGCCGCCACCAGCGCGTTGGGGCCGGGTACCGGCAGCACGGGCAACCCGCGGCGGCGGCATTCCCGGACCAGGCGAAACCCCGGATCGCTCAGGGCGGGGGTGCCGGCGTCCGACACCAAACAAAGCGACCGGCCCGCCTCGAGTTCACCGGCCAAATCCCCCGCCTTGTGGCGTTCGTTGTGTTCGTGAAAGGGGATCAACTGTTTGGCGCGAATCCCGAAGCGGGCGAGCAACTGTCCGGTGACCCGCGAATCCTCGCAGGCCACAGCGTCGCACGATTGCAACAGGGCCAGCGCGCGGGGGGAGATATCACCCAAATTTCCGATCGGGGTGGCCACCAGGTAGAGATGCCCCGGCTCCGCGGCGGCGCCTTTCAGTTCAGGTAAAGTCGGGTTGTTGTCCACATCCGCACCTTGGCCGGATTCCCCGCGGGGGTAAAGCGCATTGAAATTCCTTCGATGCCGAAAGCGCATGGAAGTGGCGAAGGCGCGCGCCGCGGTTGCGGGCTCGCCATTATTCGGCGGATGCGCAGACTTCGTTTTCCATGATTGGATTGGACGCGGGCGGCCCGCCGGACGGACGGGAAAATTTGTGCGAAATCGGGCGTTACCGGCGGGTGAGCCGGGCCAACGAACACGGTTTGGTCATTCTTTCCATGGGGATATCCTATTGGCTGATGCCGTTGGAGGAGGGGGAATACGGACTTTTCGTGGAAGCCCGCCAGGAGGAGGCCGTGCGGGAGCAACTGAGCAAATACGAGCGGGAGAGCCGCTACTGGCCTCCCGCGCAGGACATCCTGCCCAAGGGCGATCACTCCCTCTATTCGCTGGCGGTTTACGGTTTGTTATTGATCGCCCTGTATGTGATCAGCACTCCCGACCTGCTGGCGCGCGGGCGTTTGTCCGCCGAGTTGGTGATGAACGGGGAGTGGTGGCGCGTATTCACCGCGCTGACCCTGCACGCGGACTGGGGGCACTTGGTGGGAAACGTGGCGGGCGGCTGCCTGTTTGCCGTGCTGTTGTCACGCTACCTTGGATACGGAATGGCCTGGCTGGCGATTTTGTTGGCGGGCGGGGCGGGCAACCTGGTGAACGCGTGGTTTTACTCCACGCAGGGCCATCTCGCCATCGGCGCCTCCACGGCGGTTTTCGCCGCCCTCGGCCTGCTGGGCGGAGTCCGCCTGCTGCGGCAATACCGGCTGACCGGTTGGCGCTGGCCGCGCCAGCTGAGTGCTCCCCTCATCGCGGGGGCGGTGTTGCTGGCCTTCCTCGGCACGGGGGACGAGCGGACCGACGTGATGGGGCACCTCTGGGGATTTGCCGCCGGAGTCGTGCTGGGCGGATTGGTGGCCTGGCGCGGATGGGATGAGGTTTCCCGCCGTTGGCCGCAGTTTCCCGCCGCCGTCACCACTTTGCTCCTGATTGGGCTCGCGTGGCTGGCGGCCCACGTCAGCGGCCCGGGCTGAGGCAATCGGAAAGGCAGAATTTAGAAGGTAAAAGGAAGAAGAAATCCGGCTTTCCAAAGTCGGCGGAATTTGGTAACTAAAAGTCATTATGCATTTCCCCGCCTTTCTCTCCCGCCGAATTCGTTTCATCGTCTTTTCGACCGTGTTGGTTGGTTCGCCTTTCCTCCACGCCGCCGACTTGGAGGATTACGGGCCGTTGCAGGCAGTGCCGGTGGTTTCCTCCGGGTTGAACCAACCGCTCTATGTAACCGCCGCGCCGGGCGACCGCGACCGGTTGTTCATTGTGCAAAAAGGGGGCTTCATCCGGATTTTCGACCGCCAGGCCAACGCGCTGTTGCCCTCACCCTTTCTCACGATCTCCTCGTTGACCACCAACAGCGAGCGCGGTTTGCTCGGTCTGGCGTTCCACCCGAAGTTTGACGAAAACGGCTTCCTTTTCATCCATTACACCAATACCGGAGGCCATTCGGTCATCCGCCGCTACCGTGTCGATCCCGACAACCCCAACGCTGTTCTGCCCGGCTCCGCATTGAACCTGATGACGGTCAACCAGCCGTTTGCCAATCACAACGCCGGGTGGCTCGATTTCAGCCCGGTGGACGGCTTTCTCTATATCGCCATGGGTGACGGCGGCAGTGGAAACGATCCCCAAAACCACGGTCAGAACCGGAACACTCTGCTCGGCGCGATGCTCCGCATCGACGTGGACCGTGACGATTTTCCCACCGACAACTCCCGCAACTACGGCATCCCTTCCGGCAATCCGTTTGTGGACGCGGCGGGCGCGGATGAAATCTGGGCTTACGGGCTGCGCAACCCGTGGCGCAACAGTTTTGACCGGGAAACCGGCGACCTCTGGATTGCGGACGTGGGCCAGGGCGCCCGCGAGGAGGTCAATTTCCAGGCCGCCGGCGCGGGGGGCGGACAAAACTACGGCTGGCGGTTGCGGGAAGGGACCATCGCCACCCCAGGCGGCGGGGTTGGCGGGGCAAGACCGCCCGGCAATGTGGATCCAATTTATGAATACGATTTTTCCGACGGCCGCAAGGCGATCAGCGGCGGCTACGTTTACCGGGGGGAAGCGATGCCGCAGTTGCGCGGCCATTATTTCTTCGCCGATTCGGAGGCGGACTTCGTAAAATCCTTTGCTTACGGCGGCGAAGCAATGGTTCCCGAGGGGGAGGTGGTCGATTGGACCCCGATGATCGGCACCATTTCCCGGCCGGTTTCCTTTGGGGAGGATGCCGACGGCGAGTTGTATGTCGTCAGCCTGTTTGGGACGGTTTACCAACTCACCCAGGCGCCGTGGTACCTATGGCGAAACCGCCACTTCGAGTCCGCGGCCATTGCCGATCCCGCCATCAGTGGCGAGGCGGCCGCGCCGGCGGGCGACGGCGTTCCCAACCTGGTGAAACACGCGCTCGGCCTGGCGGCCATGGAACCGGTGGCCGCGCTTCCCTGGACGGTCGGGGTGGAGGATCACGACGGGACGCCCGCCCTCACCGTCAGCCTGGACCGGGATGCCGCGGCCAATGACGTGAACCTGGTGGTCGAAGTCAGTGGAGATTTGAGCGATCCCGGCGGCTGGGTTCCGGCCGAGGTGGTGGAATCGTCGCCGGAGCATCTGGTCGCGCGCGATCCCCTGCCGGCGGGAGATGCCGTGAAGCGGTTTGCCCGCTTGCGCGCCACCCGGTCGGACTGAGTCCCCGTTGCAAGAGGACGCAAGACAATCAAGAAAGGAAACTCCGATTATGCATGCATGCTGGAATTGTGGAGAGGAAGTTCCCGAGGACGCGAAGGTTTGCCGCCGGTGCGAAGCGGATTTGAAAAATGTTCCGCCGATCACCGACGAGGACCGGGAAGCCGTGGGCGCGTTCGTGGATTTGCTGCCGGAAGAGGCCCGTGACGCGATGCGGGAACTCTTCGAAAACTCGGACACCGCCGAAGATTTCGTCAACGCGATCATGGTGGGGAGTTGTCCGGCCTGCGGAGGAGAGAACGTGGGGGATTGCGAAAAGGATCCCGATTATAACGATATCACCCTCGGGCGCTGTTTCGACTGCGGCACGGTCTGGTGCACCGATTGCGAATACGTTTTGAAAAAAGGGGAAACCGTTTGCCCGAACGATGGACAGCACACCTGGGATGACTTGGATTTGGATCCCGAGTGAGCGGGAAGTTTATGCGGTGCCCCCGGCGTGTTATCCAAAGAATGAAACCCATCTCACACCCGCTTCGCTCAAGACCCGAAGTTGAAAGAGCAAAGAAAGCGGGGGCCGCCGACACTGACTTCACGGTTCGGGCATAAAAAAAGACGGGTGGCCGAAAACCACCCGACTTGATTGGAAAAAAATGATGTGCGTGGCGGGATCAGGCCGCGTTGGGATCGACGCACTTCGGACCCTTGAGCGGATCCTTGGCTTCGACAATCACCGGAAATTTCTCGGCCTCATTGGCGTTCAGCTCGGTCCATTCCGTCCACTTTTCCGGCACGTCATAGTCCGGGAAAATGGCTTCCACCGGGCACTCGGGAACGCAGGCATTGCAGTCAATGCAAGTCTCGGCGTTGATGTAGAGCCGGTCCGGCGCCTCGTGGAAAGCCTCCACCGGGCAAACGGAGGCACAGCTCGTATATTTGCAATCAACACAGTTTTCAGTAACAACGTAGGCCATAAATAGATTGTGGTTGGATGAAAGGACTTTGTGGCAAAACGCCCAATTGTGCAACCATAATCCCACTGGTTTTCCCGTGATCAACCCTTTTTTCGCGGAATGGGGACCCTTTGAGCCAATCCAAAGGAGTCACTGGTCGGTGGGGCCGTCCAGTTCTCCAACCGGTCGAACTAAAACCAGCCGACCCTTTTCGCCCCGCGCGGCGGTTTTTTCATTCCTTTGATCGCGGAAACGGTCTCAGTGGCTGATGCTTAACTTAAGGAAAAGCCGACCCTCCGGAACTCCCGTTATGGTCAGAACTTGGCGCGCGAACCCGTCTCCCGCTCCGGTGGCCCCGCTCAAGGTGAATGAGGCTTGCTGCCAAGTCACCAAGTCCCCGCTGGTCAGGGCGGTGATGGCGAGCCCGGGATCGTCGCGGATGTCGAAAGTGTAAACAAGATTGCCGTCCGAAAGCTCCAAGGTGGCCGGAGCCTGGCCGAGCCCGGGCGATTCGGCGCCGAAGGCGTAGCGGATTCCTTCCGGGACGCCGTCACCGTCGGCATCGGCGTCGAATGGAGTGTCCGCCGGCAGACCGCGCGAAGCCAGCCAGGCTTGGAAGCCGGAGACCGGTGGTTCCTCCACTGCCTGGTAAACCCGGACATAATCGACCTCGTAGCGGGCACTGGTCAGATCCGGGTCGATTTGACCTCCCAGGAAGTTGCCCCCCATGGCCAGGTTAAGCAGGATGAAAAACTCCTTTTCAAAAGGATCCCCGGTGTCAGCGGTGCTCCACGAGCCGCTGGGGACGCCGTTCACGCTGAAAGTGACCTTGCCCGGCTCCCAGACAACCGCATAGGTGTTGAAGCTGCCGGAGGGATCGTCCACCGGGACGGTGACCGAAATGGGATTCGCTCCGAAACGGCTGGGGCCATGGGTGGCGTGGCTGATGACGTCGGGCTCGGTGCCGCGCCATTCCATGATGTCGATTTCGCCGCTTTGGGGCCAGCCGACCTCGGGGATGTTTTCTCCCAGCATCCAGGCCGCCGGCCATGGGCCGATTCCGGTGGGGAGTTTGGCGCGGACTTCGATCTTGCCATAAAGGAAGCTGCGCTTCGACTGGGTCTTGATCCGGGCGGAGGTCCAAGTCGAACCTTCCTTGCGGGCTTCAATGATGAGACGCCCGTCTTCCACCCGGAGATTTTCGGGATTGTCGGTGTAAAACTGGACCTCGTTGTTGCCCCAGCCATTGACGCCGTTGCCGAATTCCGGCGTCCAGTTGGCCAGGTTGAGATGGTTGCCGTTGAACTCGTCCGACCAAACCAGCTCGAAAACGGTATCGTCCACCACGACGGTGGGCGGCACCTCGCCGAACCCGACGGAGACCTCGTCGAGATAGACCGAACCGGCGTCGGAAGAGGCGTTTTGCACAAACTCCAGTAAGAGTCGCACTTGTGTGGCGCCAGCCGGGACGGTGCCATTGGCGGCCAGGGCCAGCCAGCGGTCCCGGGGCGAGGAGGAGTCGAGGGTGACAACATCCCGCCCGATTTCGTTGAAATCCGCATCGAGATATTGGAAACCAAAATTGAAGGTGCTGCCTCCGGTTAGCGGATCGACACCGTAAATCCGCGCCGCGGCGCGGGCGTGTATGGCCGCGCCCGGAGAGAGTGTGGAGGTGTCGGCGGTGCTGAAGGATTGGAAGACTGTGCCGGTTTGGCTTGGGCCCTGCCAGACGCCGTCCACGAAAAAGTTTTGGCCAAACACTTTCAGAGCGTTCATTCCGGCATGGGATTCGAACGTGAGTTCGGGATCGAGTCCGCCAAGCGCCGCGTTGAAGATATTGTCGCCCTCAACAATGAGATTTTTGCTCACGCCATCGGGTGGGAACTGGGACCAGCCGAAAGGCGGGGAACCGGTGCCCGGATCGGAGGAGTCGGCCTCAAAACCACCGTTGACAATGCTGAACGGACGGGTGTCGAGATTCAGGGTGATGAAATCGACTTCGACGATGTTGCCCGGGCTGAGGTCGAAATCGAAATCGGTCATTTGCACCACCAGCCGGAAGACGGGTGCCTCCGGATCGAAGTTGGTGTTGACGCCGGTGGCGGCGAGGCTTCCTCCCGCCGTGGTGAAGCCGCCGCCCTCGGGCAAGAGGATGGCCACGCGGTCGATGGTCCCGTCGGGTGTGAAATAGGCGGAACTGCCGGGCGCGGCCCCGGCGGTGGTTTCGTCAACCGGTTCGCCCAGCTCGATCATACCGGTGACGGCGCCGGCGGCGTTGAGCGATTCCAAGCGGACCTGGACCTTGTTGTGGGGCAGGCCGGGGAAGACGCCGAAGGCGCGAAGGGAGATTTCGAGTGAACTGCTTGCCAGGTTGATCGTTCCCGGAGAGGCGAAAGGCTTGCTCACGATGTAGGTCCACGGGTAGTCGTCGTTGCTCGAATCGACGTTGAGAACCATGGCCCCGTTTTCCTGGGTGAAGGTGCTGGATGCCCAGAGGTTTTCGGATGACGCGAAGATGAACCAACCGAGTTCTTCCAACGCAGCGGTTCCGTCAAAGGTGTCGGAGAGGGTGACCGCCGTCGCGGCCAAGTTTACGACCCAGGTTTGGTTGGCCGGTTCTTTGTCGTTGCTGGTCACGGTCAACACGCCGGAGAGGGTGCCCAGGGCCTCCGGGGCGGTTGTCAAAAAGGTGGTTTGGCTTTCTCCCGGGGCGAGGGTGACCGGAAGGGGAAGTCCTTCCAGCGCGAAGTCGCCGCCGGAGATGGAGACGGCGCTGATGGTCAGGTTTTCGGCTCCCTCGTTTTCGAAGCGCAGGGTGTAGGGCGTGGATTGGCCGAGAACCGGGCTGGCCAGGGTTGCGGTCTCGCCGTTGTTGCGGGCAGCCCCGGCAACTTTGACCGAAATTCGCGGCCCGACGTCGGCGGCGGAGGCTTGGGTGAGCACGATGTTGTCGATCAGGGCACTGGAGAACGGAGTGTCGGATACCGTGCGGCCCAACGGCTGGATTTTGAACGACATGGCCCCGTCCATGGCCGCAAGTTGTTCGGGAGTGGCGCGGAAGGTGGCCCGGTAGGTGTGCCACTCGCCGAGGCGGGGGGCGATGTCGTCGGAGATGTCCACTTCGAGAAAGGTGGTCACGCCGCTGCCGTTCATGAAAGCGACAATGGTCTGGTCGGCGCGGTAGTTTTCCTGAAAATTGGCCCGGAAGGTGCCGGTGAAAAACTCACCGTTGGCAGGATCGAACACGATGGAGTTTTGCATGAAACCCGCATAGGGCGTTCCCGCCCATCCGGGGATGAGAGCGAAGGGGGTCAGGTCCTCGCTCCAGGGTTCGCTGGAGACGTAGGCGCCCTCGAAAAAAGTCCAGTTGCCGTCCCCCGTGTTGAAGTCCCCGTTACGCAGGAGCTGATCCGGGGTGGTGGGGTCGATAAACCCGGTGGTTGCCGCGTCGGTGACGACCAGCCTGACATCGTCCACTTCCACCCGGATGCCTCCGGTGAAACCGAAACCGGGGTTTTTGCGTCCGCCGTTCGAGGGGCCGGTGGGGGAGTTGTAGGCCACGTAGCCGGTGGTGCCGAACTGGTTGAAACCGCTCAGTTCCACCAGAACGGAGTATTGCGCGGCATCGACGGGAAAGTTGTAGCGGGATCCCCGGGCGGCGGCGAGCCCGGCGTCATCAAGGGTGCCGCCGATGGTGACCCAATCGCCGCCTTCGAGGAAAACCGGTTCGAAGCGAATCCGCCGGTAACCGCTGACCGGAATGTTTGGATTGTCGCCGCTGCCGCGGAGTTCGAGGATCACCACCGCCCCGTTCGCGGGCACCCCGGTGGCCCGGACGCGGGCGGTTAGGGAAACTTTGGACAGGTCGGGTTGCCCGAACCCGCCCGCGGTGTAGGGACTGTTCAGGGTGGCAAGGGTGACATTGGAAGCCCAACCGCCCCAGAAGGTGGTCGGGGTGACGGCGGAGGCATTGCTGGTGAGAGCAAGGTAGCCGCTGGTCGGCGCGGTCGGGAAGAGGCCGCTGTCGAAATCCGGATCACCGGGCGGAGTGGGTTCGAGGGTGCTCACTCCGGCGCCGGGAAGACCGGTGAGGGCGGGGGAGCCCCAGGCGGGGAAGGCGTTGTCGGTGTTAAAGTTGAGGTCAAGCCAAGTGGTGGTGGTGCTTTGGGCGGCGGCGGTGGCGGCCAGTGCGAGGAGGGCGGCTCCCCGCAGGAGGAGGGTTTTGTGGAACGGGTTGTTTTTCATGGGTTGGGCAAAAGGGTGGATTAGGGAATTGGCGGTTTGGGGTGCGGTCAATCGACGAAGATCACATGGCGGTTTCGCACCTCTCCTTTAAGAAAAGAAGTCGCGCTGCCATCGGCTTTGACCACGTTGACGCGGTTGTTATGGCGGTAACGCATCCAAGGATTGTTGCCGTTGTCGTTGTCAACCGCGGTGCTGATCAAAGCGTTCAAATCCGCCTCTCCTCCACGTCCCCCGCTTTGGGAAACAAACACCGACGGCTGTTCGATCGAGTTCGGCGTCCAACCCCGGTTGTTTGGATTCTGGCACATGTCCGCGGCCAGGATCACGTCGGTGGGGCGGGCGATCTGCGCCAGATTGAGCGCCGGTTGGCCGCGGGGCATCAGGCCGCCATGCATGCCGTAAGTGAGAACCACATCGTTGGGGTTGGGACTTTCCTCGACTGGAATCAAGGCGCCGGGACAAACGAAAATCGAGGCGATTTGAGTGGTGGGAATCGCCATGTAGGAGGACAGTGCGCGCGCCCAGGCCGGGTCCTCGCCGGCGCCGGCATCTGGCAGCTGATCGTTGTTGTCCAAGGCATACATCATGGCGGAAAGCCCGATTTGGCGCAGATTGGAAATGCAAACACTGGCTTTGGCGGAGTCCCGCACTTTACCCACAACGGGAATCAGTATGGAGGCGAGGATGCCGATAATGGCAATAACGGTCAAAAGCTCGATGAGCGTGAAACCGGGTAGGGCTGAACGATTTTTCTGTTTCATGAGGTTTGTGGATTGATTCATCGATTTGAGAAAAAGGCGATGTGATTGAATTAAATTCTTGACGCTTGGGAAAAATGCAACATAAAAATGCATAAATTCTGATTTCCATGACGAAAACCGGAATTCTTTTATAAAACCATAAAACATAAAAACCTCATGCAAATGCTTAAAAAACAGATACTTGGAACCCTTGTCTTCTCAGTCGGGATTTATTCCGGCTCCTCGTTGTTCGGCAACATCCTCGTCAACCCAAACTTCAACATGGGAGCGGACAACCTCGACGGGTATGAGGCGTTCGCGGAATGGTTTCAACCTTCGGCTTCAGCTGGCTTCGGTTCGGCCTGGGGCCTGGCCGACGCTCCCGTGACCGCCGATGGCGGTGGGACCGCCGTCTTCGGGATGAATACCCAACTGGCCGCCGCCGATCCTTTCTGGACCGGCGCGACCCAGACGATGACCATCCAGCAGAACTTCTGGACGCCGGACAACAACGCGGGCGTCACTCCGACGACCAACCTCTACAACCAGATTCTTACCTTTTCCGGCATCGCCCAGGTGACGGAACCCTACGCTCCCGGCAACCTGGGCGAAGTCTTTATTCAGTTTCTGGATCAGGCTTGGAATGCGGTTGGGTATTTTCCCGCGGACGTCTCCCTGCTGGGACCTTCGGGCGAATTCGAGATTATGGCAACCGCACCGGCAAGCGGCCTGAACATTATCCAGGTTGGATTCCGTAATTCCGGAATCGAGGGAACGGCCGGTCAAATGACCGTATCCGACCTCTCTCTCACCGCAATTCCCGAGCCCTCCACCTACGCCCTGATACTCGCGGGCGCAATGGCTTTGCTGGTGTTCTTCCGCCGCCGCAAATAACGTATTCAACCCATCAACACGCCGGTCTCCGATCCGAAACGAAATCGTTTGAATCGGGGACCGGTTTTTTTATGTTACAACTCCCGGTGCTCTTATTCCGCAAGTCATTTGTCCGCGCCTTGACCGTTCTTGTCCCGCTTCCCACCTTGTTGTTTTTCACCGCCGCCTGTCATCCGGCCGAGCGGAAAAATGTTTTGGATTTTGTCGATTTGGAAACCCTGGCTCCCGTCACCGATATCCGTCCGCTGGATCCCGCGGTTTGGCATCGCAAGGCGGTTTGTTATTCCGGATTTCGGGAAGGACAGAGTCCGGAAACCGGGATTTACCCGACCCGGGAGGAAATTCTCGAGGATTTGCGTCTGTTGCAGAAGGAGGGATTCGGCTTGATCCGGGTATTCAGCTCGGGAACCCACGGCCGCCGGGTGGTGAAGGTGATCGCGGAACACGGACTGGACCTCAAGGTGCAGATGGGCGCGTATGTGAGTGGTTCCGACGCCGGGAACGGCGAAGCCAACCGCCGCGAACTGAATGGCGCCATCAAACTGGCCAATGCCCACCCGGACGTGGTCGCGGCGGTCAGCGTCGGCAACGAAGTCCTGGTGAGTTGGTCGTTTGTGCCGGTGCCGCCGCGGGATTTGGCGGCCTATGTCCGCCATGTGCGGGAGCGCGTCGCCCAACCGGTCACCTTCAACGACAATTGGGAACCGTACGCCGCCGACCGGGAAAGCGGCGCGGCCGCGGTCCGGGGCCAGGTGGATTTCGCGTCCATCCACACGTATGCCTACTGGGATGCCGCATTCAATCTGTGGGATTTCAAGCAAGAGGAGGTGTCCGAAGAGGAGCGCGCGCGGGCGGTGATGCGGGCCGCCGCGGCCCACGCCCGGAACCATTTTGAGGCGGTGCGCCGCGCGTTGGACGAGACCGGGCACGGGATTCCCATCGTCATCGGCGAAACCGGTTGGCAAAACGTTCCGGCGGCGTTTCTGGCGGACGCATTCGAGAAGGATTTCGCCAAGCACCTCGCCCATCCCGTCAATCAGCGGTGGTATTACGAGGCCATGATGGAGTGGGCTTACGGCCCGGATGGCGGCGAGCCCGGGGACGGGTTTTCCCGCCCGGCGGGGATGTTTTACTTCTCGGCATTTGATGAACCCTGGAAACAGGCCGACGACCACTGGGGGCTCTGGACGGTCGAACGGGAACCGAAACACGTTTTGACCGGCGACGGTTTTCAAGCGTCGGCCGCGGTGTTTTTCCAGTAAGGCGTCCGGACGGCGATCAGACCCGCCACCGGCAGCCAATCCGGCGGTTACAATTCGCCCCTGCGGCGCACCAACTCATCCTTGATTTCATTGGCACGTTCTTCCGTCAGGTCATAACCCCACATGACCCATATGGCCAGTGAGGCCGTCACGGCCGGAATGATAATATCGGCCAATCTCAGGCTGGTCATCGTTTCCGCCGTCTGAACGGCGGCATTCTGGTCG
>PXDN01000099.1 GCA_003566375.1 Opitutia bacterium | reverse complement strand
CATCAAAAATTTGGGTGGGGGTTCCACCGCTGTAATCGGTGGTCCAAATTTGGTTGGAGGAATTATTCCAAAAAATGTTTTGCGCGTCCGCCGATTGAAAGGCGAGAAATGAAGCGGCTGCAGCCAGCGCGCTTCCGGTGAGGATGGTTGTTCGTTTCATGGTATCTTTTAGGTTTTGGATGAATGCTTTGCAGAAAAATTCACCTGGTTGGCGAATAAACATTGTTCTGATAAAATACCCCGCGGAAGTCAACCCTCGCTCCCCCTAACCTAATAATCCATCAACAATTTAGCCATTTCTCTATCACAAATATTTTTTGTAACCAAAGAGTTATGGATTACCACCATGGCTTGAAAAAAATGTTTTTTTATGCCTCCCCGACTTCCGACCAGTGAAACCGCCACGGGGAACGAGGCCCGGGTTCGAGCAGTAGAACCCCCATTTCCGGGTGTTTAACGGCCAGGATTTCCGCCAACCCGCGCCCGCCGGCCAGCAGGGCGGTGGAAAAGGCGTCTCCAGCAGCCGCCGCCCCCGGCAAAACCACCGCCGCCAACCGCGTATCCGCCGCGGGGCGTCCGGTGGCCGGATGGATGACATGCCCCCACTCAAACCCTCCAACCGAATAGTGCCGCCCCCAAACAGCGGATACAGACAGGGTTTGGTCGCGAAGCCCGACCAAGGACAACGGTTGTCCCTCCCTTTCCCCCGCCGGAGGCGCCACCGCCACCCGCCAAGCCTCTTGGTCCGGTGGTTGCCCCATGGCCAGCACCGAGCTGGTGCCGCCGTGCAGCAGAGCGTTTTCCACCCCCGCCTCCCGCAGCAGCCACGCGCACTCCTCCAAGGCCCACCCTTTGCCCACCGCGCCGGCGTCGAGTGAGGTCAGGGGATGGCGAAAGCGGACGATCCGGTCGGCCTCGTCCAACTCGACGTTGGCCCAACCACAAGCTTCCCGGGCCGCCTCCAACTCCGCCTCTTCCGGAAGGCGGCCCTCTTCCCCGGCCCGCCGCCACAGGGCGGCCAGCGGCCCGGCAGTGATGTCAAAACACCCGCCGGTTTCCTCCGTCAAATCCCGCATGGCCCGCAGAAACCGGAGCATCGGCGGATCAACCCGGACCGGTTCGCGGGCGGCGCGGGCGTTGACGCGAAACAGGTCGCTGTCGGGACGGAAACGGCTGAGACGGCGCTCCATCCGCTCGATTTCGTCCAACGCCTCTTCCCCGGCGGCGCGCAGGGCTTCGGGACGGTCCCCGACCAGGGCGATTTCAAACCGCGTGGCCATGGCGTGCCGGGCGAGGCGCGTCAACGGCGGGCCGTTCCCTTCCGCTGAGTTCAACTCAGGTTGAACCATTCGTCGCGTAACTCCACCCGCTTTCCCGTTAACAAGGCTTCGTTGGCCTTGAGAGCCAGGACGGTCGCCTCGAATCCCTCCGCGTAACCGGCGGCGGGAGGTTCACCGTCATGAATGGCGGCAATGAAATCGGAAACGGCGTGAAACACCGGCGATTCAGCCTCGGCGGCGTGGGTGGCCGGATCGATCCCCTGGGCGAGGAGTTGGGTCGCGTCCGCCACCAGGGAAATGCCGGTGTCGTTAAGGAATTGGTCGCGGCGGGCATAAACCTCCCAGCCGAGCAATGGGGCATCGGCCTCGCGGAACATCCACGCTTGGGTGCCGCGCAATAAAATGGCGCTGTCGCCGCCGAAAATCACGTCGTAGGAGCCCTCGAAGGAATTGGCCAAACTGCAGCTCAGGTTGTAAGCAATCTCATTGGGAAATTCGAACACGGCCTGGGTGGTGTCGGCCACGTCGCGCCCGTCGTGCCATTGCGTCACCCCGCCGAAAGCCGAAACGGCTTTGGGACGGCCGCCGGCAAGCCAGCGCACGGTGTCGAGATGGTGAATCCCCCACTCCCCGAGCAAACCGGTGGAAATCTCCCGGTTCAACCGCCAGTTGACCACCTCCTCCCGTTCGCGGTTCGGGGCAGGGCGGCGCCAGCTCTCCTTGCGGTGGACTTGGGAGCGGGCCATGGCCAGGGAACCGAGCGCCCCCGTGCGCACGAAAGTCATCACATGGTGGTTTTGCGGCTCCGACCGCATTTGCAGGCCGGCTTGGAAAAGCTTGGCGGGGGCGGCGGCCTTGGCGGCGGCGGCAATGGCGCGGGCATCCGCGACGGTGTGGGCCAGGGGCGCTTCGCAATAAACGTGCTTCCCGGCTTCCAGCGCGGCCACGGTGATTTCCCGGTGTTGGTGCGTCGGGGTGGCCACAAAAACCGCGTCCACTTCGGCATCCTCCACCACCCGCCGGTAATCCTCCACCGCCTTGGCCTGGGGAGCGAGCGCGGCGCCGCGCCGCAGAAAGGCCGGATAATGATCGCAGACCGTGTGCAGCGAGGCGCCCGGGGTCCGGTCGAGAAATCCAATCAACTCGCGCCCCCATAGGCCGGTGCCGATGACCGCGCAGGCCACCGGCGGCCCGTCAAACACCCGCTGCGCGGGTTCATAGCCGGCGGCGGCGAGCGGCGTGGCTTCCAGTCCGTTGAACAAGACGCCGAGCGCGCCGAGGGAACCGGTTTTGAGAAAATCGCGGCGATTGAACGAGGCTGAGGTTGGTTTGGTCATGATTGTAAATTGGGTAATGAAGCAAAAAACGCCGTTTTGGAAACCCCGAATCCCGGTTTTTGCGGTCAACTTCCGATTGAATGGGGCACGGCTGCACCACCGCGCGCGACAATAAATTTAGCAGCTGCTACAATTATTGTCGCGCACAGGTCGATTGGAGGAGGCCATGAAAGCTGTTTTGGGGGGTTGGAAATTAACTCCGGTTTTTCGGTTGCGGGGACGGAGGGTTTTCTTCATCACATTCCCATGACGGAGCATGACATGAAAAGTACCGCCGCGGCGGACGAAACGTTTTTCAAACCGGCGGACGCGTTTTT
>PXDN01000340.1 GCA_003566375.1 Opitutia bacterium | reverse complement strand
GGCTGTTGCTTTCCGGATTGAGGCTGCAACTGATTACCAAATAACGCATGGGTCGGATGTTGGCGGAGTTCGCGGTTTTTGCGAACAGTTTTGGCTGTTTTTTCCCAAACGGGCCGCGGTTGCGGGGATGGGTTGGGTTGGAGCGGGACAGGCGAAAAATCCGTTCCCATCCGGTCATCTGACAAGGCCCGGCAGCCGCTGATTTCCGTGGCATCGGCCCTTGGCTGATGATTTTCATCCGGCAAGGCCGGGATGCCACGAACCGGGGAAAGCAAAAGGGAACAACCGTGGCGGGCGGCATGCGGTGTGCAAGGGGAGCGCCCAGCTTAAGCGGGCGGCATGCGGTTTGCACGTGGTTCCTTCGGGGCCTCGATTCGGCGGCTGAAGCCTGCCGCTCCTGGGTTTGGCGCTCCGAAAGCGGCGTCTCCCGGATGCGGGAAGTAAAGGCATTAGGCGGCTGATTACTTGGCGGGCCGGGTGAGTTTGGCGGCTTCTTTTTGGAAAAATCCGTTTTCGACGAGGCGGTAAAGATTTTTGCCCGGGCAGAGGGTGGAGGCGAAATCCCGGTGGGTTTTGATGGTGTCGGTGGGGATGCCGTGTTGGCGGCTGAGCCAGGCCATGAGGGCGACGGCGGCGCGGAGTTGTTCCGCGGTGGGCTCCTGTTCCTCGAAGTTGCCGAGCAGGTTGATCTGCACATGGCCGGAGGTGTCGTAGTCGGTGTTGCTTTCCCCTTCGACCAAAAGATTCCGCCCTTCGAAGATTTTCCCGTTCGGGTCGATGATGAAGTGGTAGGGGATGTCGGTCCAGTTGCGCGCTTCGCCCATCCCCCAGGTTTGGATGTTTTTGATGTGGGTGGCGGCGTCGCGCTCCTTGGTGAAATGAACCGCGGAGTGGTGAATGGTGAACCGGGCGGGGGTCTGTTCCCGGTAAGGACGGGCTTCGAGAGCGCCCCATTCGGAGCGGGTGATGATGTCGGGCTTGGGGACGGCGCACAGGGCGGCGGGAGCGAGCAAGCCAAGGACTGCCATCAACCGGAGCAGGGCGGGTTTCATGATAACCATGGTGAACGATTGAAAGACCGGTGCGGCCGGGGGTGATTAGAACCCGAAGCGGCTGCGGGTGCCCTGCTTGACGATCTCCTCGGCGTCCTGCCAGATGGCGAGGCCGGTGCGGAGATCGGTCACGGTCATGTAGATCATGAAATACGATTCGCTGCGGTTGCCGTCGCGGCGGGTGAGCTGGGTGATTTCCCCGGCGAGGCTCAGGCCGGCGCCGATGGCGGTGCCGGTGCGCTGCAGGGTGGTGGGATCGTAAATTTCGCGGTTGGGCAGGTCGCGCGACTCGACCACGGCTGGATCCATGGCGCCGCGCCCGCTGTGGGCGGTGGTGGTGACGACTTTCTCGGACCGGTCGAGGGCGATGGTCACCCGCTGGGTCAGCAGCTGGGTGTCGATGTGCTGCATGCTGGAGTTGCGGATGGTGCTGACCATCATGACGGCGGGAGCCCCGTTGCGGTTGTAGCCGTCGAGCCGGCCGGAGGAGAGGAGCTTGTTGATGAGACCCTCGGCGGCGATCTGGTAATCTTTAAAATCAAGCTGGTCCACCGTGGCCAGGCCCTGGGTGGTGTTCGGGTCCATGCGCTCGACATGCGTGCGGCTGCGGCACCCGGTGGAAAGGAGCAGCGCGGCGCAGAGAAACGGGAGGAGAAAAAGGCTGGTTTTCATGGCTGTGCGGTGTGGTGACAAGTGGCTGTGGTTCGGTTGCGGGAACAAAAAATTCGATCAGCGGCTGACCGGCAGGGTGCGGACGAGAAAACGGAAATCCTCCGTGCGCGGGTGGGGCGCGATGGAGGCGAGCATGATGGTTTCCCCCGCGTCCACGATGCGCGGGATCCAGGTGGTGGTCGGCGTCGGCACGGCCATGCCGTTTTCATCGATCCAGTCGAAGCGGTATTGAAAATGAATCGGTTGGCGGGAGGTGTTGCGCAAAACCGTTTGCACGCGCCGCAGGTCCCCTTGTTCGGTTTCGTTGATGTATTGCAGCTCGAGGCGGCGGGCGAGGGAGCGGTCCATCTCGACCCGTTTGTCCGGAATGATGTCATATTCGGCGCGCGGGCGCGCGGGCTCGGCGGGGTTGACGGCCGGGCCGCCGCAACCGGCGAGCAGAAGCAGGCCGCAGAGGGAGAGGAGGGAGAAGACGATTTTGTTCATCATCGGTTGCCTTGGTTTTTATGGAAAAGAAATGGTGCTGACCCGCAAGTCCCGGCTGTTCACGCTGTGGGCGAAAACAAACGCGAAGTTGCCCTCGTCGAGTTGGACCCGCTCCCGGCGCGGCAGTTCATTTTTATTGAGTCCGAGCAAAGTCAATTCCAGCTGACCATCGTCGGGATAATCGAGAATGGCAACTTGGAATTCTTTGCCGAGAGTGCGCCACGAGCGGGTGTCGGCGTTGTTGACGAGACTTTTGTAGATGACGCTGAGGATCAGCCCGAGGTCCCCCAACTCGCGCCGGGCTTGGTAACTGACGGTTTCGCGGGTGATGTAGGTCAGCACGGTGCGGGCCACGAGGGCCGGGAGGCGGGCTTGAAACTCGGTGGCCACGATTTGGTCCACGCTGGCCACGGTGGAGGTGTGGAGGCGCGGACCGCCGCCGTTGGGGCTGGCTATGGAGAGCCCGCCGACCGAGGCCGGTTGGAAAACCACTTCCGGAAAGGCAAACCCGGTTAACCCGATCTCCGGCACCGGCAAATCGACGCGGACCTGACTCCGGTCCGGTCCGAGACCGTTTTCGAAAATGACAAAGACCCGCCGCCGGGGAGGCGGTCCCGTCCCTCCTAGGTACTCCTGAATGCGCCGGTATTCCGCCTCGGCGTGCGGATTCGGCCGCGGCAGGGAGGCGAGCAGGCGGAAATCGACCTCCGCCCGCGCCGGGTCGCGGTCGGCGAGGTAGAGGGCGCCGGAGAGAAACGTGGTGAACGGGTTGGAGAAATTCGCGTAGGCGGCGGCCACTTGCGGATCGATCTCCCCTGCGGCCGCGCGCAGGCCGGGGTGTTCGTGGGTGGCGCGCGGGGTCAGGCCGCGGGCGGCGGCGTCCCGGCGCGCCCGCTCGACGGCGGCCTCGTTTTCCCTGATCGCCCGTTGCTGGCGTTCGTAGGAACGGCGGATCTCCACCCGCGCCGCCTCCAGGTCGCCCAAGGCGAGGTAATTCATCGCCTTGTAGGTGTTGAGCAGGATTTTTTCGGCGTAATTGCCTTGATAGGGCAGGGCGGCCGGGTTGGTGAGCAAGCTGCCGACATTGGCCAGGCCCGCGCGCACGTTCAGATCGGGCCGTTCCTCGAAGTCGATGATGATCGCCTCCGCTTTTTCGAACCACCGGTTGCTTTCCTCAAAGTCTCCGGCCGCGTGCAACACCTTGGCGGTTTCGAGGTGCCAGAGCAGGGCGTCACTCGACGTGAGCTTGCGTTTGTTGGCGGGTGAGGTGGCCGCGCGGGCGGCGGTTTCCATGTTTCCCTGCCGGTAGGGCGCGTAAATCCCCGCCACCTGCCGGTCGTAGGTCTGCACGGTCGCGCAGGCCGGAAACACCGCCAGGGCAAGCCAGACCGGAAACAAGCGCATCCGGCGCCGCAACGGGAAATGGCGGAGTCGGATCACGGCTTCGGTTTGCGGCTCGGGTTGAGATCCATGACAGGTGATAACATTGTCAGACAAAGAATCAGATCGCCAGTGCGAAGAAATGTTCGCACGATTCCGACGAATCGCCCCGTCGGCGGGCAAGCACAAAACCATGGGCACCGGCAGCAAAACACTTTCCCGCTGGTATCGGGAGATGAGTCAACAAATCACCGCGGGCTACACCCTTCCGCAGGCGTGGGTCGGCGCGGGCGGTCCCCCCGCGAAGGACCGCGCGGACATGAGCCGGGCCTTGGTGGACGGGCGTTCCTTTGACGAGGTCTTGCGAAACGCCCCCCGCTGGCTGCCGGAGGAGGACCGGTTTCTCCTCTCCTCCTTTGCCCAGAGCGGTCGGTTGGCCGAGGGCCTAAGCCTGCTGGCGCAGAAACACGCTCTCAAAGCCCAACAAGTCCGCGAAGCCTGGAGCGCGGTGCCCTATCCGCTGGCGGTGATGCATTTTGCCATCCTCGTGCTGCCGCTGCGGCACATCATTTTGGGCGGGGTGGAAACCTATTTGTTCAAAGTCGGCATGTTTCTCCTCCCCTTGTGGGCCGTGATCGGGGTGCTGACGTGGGCGGCGGCCAAACGGCACCGCTGGCTGACGCTGGTGACCGGGGTCATGCCGTGGTTGCGCGGCTACCGCCGGAATCTGGCGGTGGCCGACCTAGCCTTCTCCCTGGAATCGTTTCTGGTGGCGGGGGAACCGGTGGACCTGGCTTGGGCGGGAGCCGGACGGGCTTCCGGCAGCCGCCGCCTTGGCCGGGCCGCCCGGGTGGTGGCCGAAGCGGCCCGGCGGGGGGAACCTCCCGGCAACCTGCTGCCGGGGCAAAAGGTGTTTCCGGAGGAATTCGTTTCCCTCTACCAAGTCGGCGAGCGCACCGGCAGCCTCGACCAAAACCTCCGCCACCTCGCGGTCCTGTATCGGGAGCGGGCGGCGGAAAAACTGAAGGCAGCCTCCTTTTGGTATCCAAAATTTCTATTCGCCCTGATCGCCATCGGCGTTGCCTACGCCGTGATCTCCTTTTACGCCGACTACTTCCGGCAAATTGAGGATATCCTGCACTTCTGAGGCGAAAGAGCCCGTTCGGCCCACGGAAAGCCGCGCCGAAACGCGGCGGCGAAGCCGACCCGGCGGGCGGGCAGGGAGACAACCGCTCCGCCATCCAGGGGAATCCAGCCGGCCGCGCGGGTTTCCAGCAGTAATTTGCCGACCAGCAGATCCGTCAGGGCCAAGCCGGGAATCCGCCGCGGCTTATCCTGTATCCAATGCCAGGGGCGACAATGGTGAGCAACCCGTGGAGGATGCCCGACAAGCCGCCATACCGGGCCATGCCGGGCTCAGCGCCAGGAGGGCCAGTCCCACTGCCGCCGCCTGTGTATCGGGGTCGCCGCGAGATTTGATTCTCGTCGGGACGGTTGCGCATTTTTCCCTGAAAGGATTCCTAAGAGAGGTGGAGGTTGGCGATCAGGTCGTCCGCAGTATGATTTTTAAGAAAATTTTAGTTGCTCACATCAATGTTTATCAATTTTATAAGCGGGTTCTTACATTAAATAATCAAATCCTCTTGTGCCTATGAAATCCTTGCTCCGCGTATCCACCTTGGCCGCTTCGGGTCTTTTTCTTTTTGTTTCGACTGGTCTGGCCAGCCTCGTTGTTTGGGACATGACAGATGAATGGCAATACCCCGGCAACAGTCCGGCCGACGCCCCCACGCCGCAAACCCACCCTCCGGCGATTGTGCCAACCGGGGTGTCGGCATCCGACTTCACCCGCGGCCCCGGTTTGACCGCGACCCGCCTGCATCACGGTTTCAGCGCCTCGGGTTGGAACAACAGCGCGGGCGGTCCATCCACCCTGTCCAGCGCGATGGCCGATGGAAACTGGTTCGAGGTCAGCTTCACGGTTGATCCCGGCTACGAGCTGTCCTTCCTCTCCTTGGATTACCGGACCCGCCGGTCGGCCACGGCGGACGGTCGGACCGCCGAGCAGGTTTGGCAATACAGTTTCGACGGGTTTGACACCGTTGCCGGTAGTTTCGGGCAATTCTCCATGGCACCCGGAACCGGAACCGGAAACGGCATCACCCTGCCGACGGTTGATCTTTCCGGGATCATTGACCTCCAGAATCTGGTCGGTGGCAGCACCGTGACCATGCGGTTGTATGCCCATGATTCTGAAAATCCGGCCAGCGCCACCACCGGGGGGAACACCTTTGGCTTTGGCCGGGCCAGCAACACCTCCGGAGTGACGGTCGATCCCGACCTGCCCGAGGGCGGTCCGGTTTTTGAAGTGGCCATCATTCCGGAGCCGGGCACCTACGCGCTTTTTGCGGGCTTGGTGGTTTTATCGGGAGTGTTTTTCCTGCGGCGGCACCGTTCGTAAAAGGATCCCAATCCACACGGCAAAGCCCTCCGAATATCCTCCGCGGCTCAAGCGTCGATGCCGCGGCGCACGAGGAGGGTGCCCTCCATCCGGTAAAGCCGGATCAGGGCGCGGCGGACTTCGACCGCCGATTCCACTTCGGTGATGCTGCTGGCCAGCAAGTCCCGTTGCGCCTGGGCGACCGCCAGGGCGGTGGAGCGGCCGACTTCAAACCGTTCCATCTCCGCCCGCAGCACCTCCTCCTGCAGGCGCCGGGTGGCCGCGCTGGCCGCCACCTGCTCCCGCGCCCGCGCGACCTCCTGCCAGGCGGAGCGGACGTCGAGTTCGATCAAATTCTCCAAATTGCGCATCCCCTCTTCCGCCTGGCGGCGGACGAAACGGGCCCGGCGGTTGTCGGCGCCCCGGCCGCGGTTGCCCAATTCGTGTTCGAAGCGGACTCCGATGGTGGCGTCGTAACCGTTGCCGTCCAAGTCGCGGAAAGCGCTGGAAAACGATTCGGCAAACCCGGTTTTGCCGAGGGAAATGAAAAGATCGAGGCGGGGGAGGAGTCCGTTGCGGGTTTGCACCACCTCCAAATCCTGACGCTGCAAACGCAGGCGGCCTTCCGCCAACTCGGGACGGTGGCGGCGGGCGAGGGCGGCGTGTTCCCCGGCTTCCTCCAGTTCCGCCTCGGGCACGGTCGGTTCGGCCAGAGCGGTCAGCGGGCTGTCCCAGTCGGCCACTTCGGGGGAAGGGCTGAGGAGGTTGATCAAACGCAGGCGGGTCAGCTCGCGGCGCCCGCGGGCGTCGATCAGAGCCTGGGACCGGAGGGCCATTTCGGCTTCGGCCGCCGCCCGCTCGGTGCCGGGCAATTGGCCGACTTCGATGCGCTCCCCGGTGACTTCTTTTTGGCGGCGGGCGACATCGAGCGATTCCTCGTAAATTTCCATTTGCCGTTCCGCCAAAACGAAATCCCAGTAAGCGGTCTCGATCTCGGCCACGAACGCCTCCGTGTATCCGCGCAACTCATACTCCGAGGCCGCGAGGTCGAGGCGGGCTTGCCGCACGCGGGCGAGGTTGGCCGCCGGGCCGCGTCCCCGCAGGAGGGCCTGGGTCACGTTTAAACCGAGGCGGGCGGCATGCTGCTCGGGGGTGCGGTCGGAGAGGCTGTATTGGTGGCCGAGGGTGAGATCGATATCGGTGCCGGTCGGCAGCCGGGTGCCGATGCCGACCAGGGCGCGCGTGTCTTCCCCTTCGACCGAAAACCGCTCGCCGGTTGCGCGGGAAACGGCTTCCACCCGGTCCTCACTGTAGCTGATCTCCCCATACAAAACCGGATCGAAAAGCGCCCGTTCCCGTTCCGCAAAGGTGCCGGCGATGAGCGGCTCCAACCGTTGGGCGGCGAGGGAACGGTTATTCTCCAAGGCCATGAAAACGGCTTCCTCCACGGTGAGGCGGAGAGCGCGGGGATTCTCCTCCCCGCCGGCGGAGGTCGTTCCGAGAACGGCGGCGGCCAGGAAACAGAGGTGGGATTTACGAATTCGCATCACGGTGAAACAGGGAATAGACGGTGGGAATGACCAGCAAGGTGATCAAGGTCGAACTCATCAAGCCGCCGATGACCGCGCGGGCCAGCGGCGCCTGGGCTTCCGAGCCCTCGCCGATTCCGATGGCCAGCGGCATGAGCGCGAGGATGGTGGTGAGGGAGGTCATCAGGATCGGACGCAGCCGCCGCCGGCCTGCCTCCCGCACCGCCTCCGCGACTTTCCAGCCAAGGTCGCGGCGCAGGCGCGTCGCTTGGTCCACGATCAGGATGGCGTTGTTGACCACAATGCCGCCGAGCATGATGAGGCCGATGAAGGATTGAACATTCAAGGTGGTGCCGGTGAGGAAGAGCATCAGGATCGCGCCAATCCCGGCCAGCGGCACGGAAAACATCACCACCAGCGGATCGCGGAAGCCCTCGTAGAGGCAGGCCAGCACCATGAACACCAGCAACACGGCCAGCACCAGGCTGACGCTTAGCTCGCGGAAGGCGGCCTGCTGTTCCTCGTAATCGCCGCCGATGCGGAAATTGTGGTTGGCCGGCAGGGGGATTTCCTCCAAGGCCGCGCGGACGTCGGCCACGATGGAGCCAAGGTCGCGCCCGTGCAGGTTGGCGTTGACGTAGGCCACCCGCTGCTGGTCCTTGCGTTCAATTTGCACCGGGCCGCGCTGTTGTTCGAGGTGGACGACACTGCGGAGGGCAATCTGTTCTCCGTTGGTTGTCGGCACGGTTAGATCGAGCACTTCATTGATGTCCATGCGGTCGGCGTCGGCCATTCGCACCCAGATGCGCACGTCATCCCCCGCGGGCCGGTAATCGCCGGCGGACGAGCCGCCCACGGCGGTCCGCAAGGTCCGGGCCACGCGCGAAACCGACAGGCCGAGATCGGCCGCCCGCTCGCGGTCGATCCGCACCAGCTGCTGCGGCACCCCCGCCTCGCGGCTGATCCGCACGTCGGTGATGCCGGGAATCTCCCGCAGGCGGAGGCGGGCCTGCCGGGCGAGGGCGTCCAGGGTGGGCACGTCGTAGCCCCGCACCTCGATGGCGAGGCGCTCGTCGCCGTCCCCCCCGGCCATGCGCAGGAGGAACAATCCCTGCCCCTCGCGCACCCGCACGGTCACCCCCGGAATATCCTGCAACAAGCCGCGCAGATCCTCCGCCACCCGGGCGGAGGAGCGGGAGCGCTCCGCCATCGGCACCAGCCGCAAGCGCACCTCGCCGGCGGCGGACGAGCCGGGGCGGAATTGGGAGGAGCCGACGCTGACCTGGTGGTTCAAGGTTTCCGGCACCGCCGCCAGCACCCTGGCTTCGATTTCCTCCATCTTTTGATTCATCACCTCAAGTCGGGTGCCGACCGCCATCTCGGCGTTGACCCGCACTTCGCCCTCATCGGCGGCCGGCATGAACTCGGTGCCGACGCGCGGAATCAACAGCAGGGTGGCGGCGAGCACCAGAAACGCGCCGGCCAGGACGGTGGGGCGGTGGCGCAACACGGTTCCCAGCAGGTTACCGTATCCGGATTCCAACGCTTCGAATTTTGCGCCCGCCCAGGCGTTGAGCCGGTGAAAGCGGGAAGCCCGCTGCTCTTCCCGCGTTTTCCGTTTCGGCAGGTGCGAGGCGAGCATCGGGACCAGGGTGAGGGCGGCCAGCAGCGAGCAAAGGAGGGCAAACGCCACCACGTAGGCGAGTTGCCGGAAGAGGACGCCGGTTACGCCCTCGAGAAAAATCAGCGGCAGAAAGATGGCCAGGGTGGTCAGGGTGCTGGCGATGACCGCCGCGCCGACTTCCCCCGATCCCTCTATGGCCGCGTTTCGCCGGTCGAGGCCCTCCTGGCGGCGGCGGAAAATGTTTTCCAGTACCACGATGGCGTTGTCCACCATCATGCCGATGCCGAGCGCGAGCCCGCCGAGGGTCATCAGGTTCAAGGTGTATCCCCCGAAATAAACCAGAGCAAAGGTGGCCACGATGGAGACCGGGATGGCGGTGGATATCACGAGGGTGCTGAGAAGGCTGCGCAGGAAAAAAAGGAGCACCGCCATTGCGAGGATCCCGCCCGCGAAAATCGCGCGGACCACGTTGTTGATCGATTGTTGAATGTAAACCGACTGATCGGTGAGCGGCACCAGGGTCACTTGACCGAAATCGCGGTTGACCCGCTCCACTTCCTCCAGCAGCGCCCGCGCGACTTCCACGGTGTTGGTGCCCGATTGCTTGCGGACCCCGAGGCGGACGCCCGGCTCGCCGTTGATGCGGACGATGCGGGTCACCTCGCGGTTGGTGTCCATTACGCCGGCCACTTGTGAAACCGTGACCGGCGCTCCTTCCCGCGAGGTGATGACGGTGTTGCGGATGTCATCCACGCTGAGAAACCGGCCGGGCGTGCGCAAGGTGACATCCATGCGGCCCTCGGCGATGTCGCCCGCCGGAATGGTGACATTCGCGTCGCGCAGCGCCTGCAGCACTTGTTCGAGGGAGAGGTTAAAGGCGCGCAACCGGTCGGGATCCACCTCCACCCGCACCTCCCGTTCGAACCCGCCGAACACATCGACCGCCGCCACGCCCGGCACCCGCTCCAGGCGTTGCAGGATGCGGTTGTCGATCAAGCTCCGCATTTCCAGCGGATCGAGCCGGCCGGAGACGCCGAGGATGATGATCGGAAATCCGGTGGCGTCGAATTTCCGGATGCGCGGCCGGTCGGACTCCTCGGGCAGCCGGGCGAGAATGCGTTCCATGCGGTCGCGCACGTCGTTGGTCGCCTCGTTCAGATCGGTTCCCCAAACAAACGAGAGCCGGATGCTGCTGACGCCCTCCGCCGATGTGGAAACGATTTCCTCGAGGCCTGGAACCGCCGCGAGCACCTCCTCCAGGGGACGGGTGAGCAATTCCTCGACCTCCTCCGGACTGGCGTTTTCAAACACGGTGGAGAGGGTCAGCCGCGGCAGCGAGGTATCGGGCATCAAGTCGATCGGCAGGCGGAAGAGGGCGATCAATCCGAGGATGATCACGATGCAAGTGGCCATGGTCGTGAAGACCGGCCGGTTGACGGTGAAGCGGGAGAGATTCACCGCGCCCCTCCTTCCCGCGCCGCCACCGCTTCGCTCCCGGGCAGGCGCACCGCGGCCCCGTCCACGATCTGGTCCTGCCCGAGGGTGATGACCTCGCCGGCGATTTCCGGCTCGGTGATTTGCACGCGGGCGCGTTCCCGGATGCCAGTTGTCACCTCGAAGAAACGGGCGCGGTTTTCCTCCCGGTCCACCAGAAAGAGCCCGGTGGCCTCGTTGCGCCGCACCAAGGCATCGATGGGGACGATGCGGGCTTTGTCATCGCGTCCCAGTTCGATCTCCACCCGCGCGAACATTCCCGGTTTCAAGTCACCTCCCGGGTTGTCGATGGTCAACTCGACGCGGGCCTGGCGCACGTTTTCCCGAAATTGCGGGGCGACCCGGGCGACCGTCGCCTCAAAGGAGCGGCCCGTCAGCGCGTCGGTGCGCACGGTCGCCGGCTGCCCGATCCCCAACCGCCCGTAATCGCGCTCCGTGACAAAAATGACCGCCCGCACGGTGTCGATGTCGAGCAGGGAAAACAACGGCTCGTTGGCGGCGAGAGTGCCTCCTTCGTCGGCAAAACGTTCGCCCACCAGGCGAACGTCTCCACCCCCGGTCCAATCCGCCGTGACCCGGGTATGGGAGAGGCGCAGGCGGGCGGTTTCGAGGGCCGCCCGCCGCTGCAGCACGGTCGCTTCCGTCACCTTGACGCGGGCTTCGGCCGCCCGCAACCCGGCTTCGGCCGCGTCCAGGTCGGATTCGGAGGCAATGTCCCGTTCGCGCAAGGCCCGCACCCGCTCGAAATCCCGTTGGGCGACCAGCCGGGCGCTGTTCGCCTCCGCCACGTTGGCCTTGGCGATTTGCAGCTCCGCATCGGCCTGCGCCACCTGTTGCACGAATTCGTCGTCATCGAGCCGGGCCACTTCCCGGCCCCGCTCGACGGAGTCGCCGATGTCCACCTCCAGCCACAGCAGCCGCCCGGAGACTTTGGGGGCGACGGAGAAACGCGAGGCCGCCTCCAGCGTGCCGGTGAACACCCGCAGGTCCCGGATCAATCCGCGCTCCACCGGCGCGGTTTCCACCGCCACCGCGCCGCGTTCGCCACTGGCGCGGGCCGACTCCTCATCCGGACGCGTTTCCCATAGCCGCCAGCCGACGGCCGCCGCCAGGCCCACAGCCAACAGGACGGCCGCGCCGCCCAACAGTTTTCCCCCGATCGGTTTTGTCATGATTGGTTCGTTTCCAAAATGGTTGTAAAGTGTTCGCGGGTTTTCATCCTCCCGCCGTTGCCGGCCCCCTCGGCAAACAGCCGGATCACAAACGCGTGGTCGCGGTGGGTTTCGCTCTCTTCGCCCATGTCACGGGCGCGGGTGCGGAGCATGCCTAGGAAAAAATTGGCCAGCACCGCGGGGGGGACATCTCTTCGCAAAACCCCTTCCCGCTGGCCGCCCGCCATCAAGTCGGCCACCGCCGTGACCAAGTCCCGCCGCCGCTCCATCCATTGTTCGTAGGCGCTGTCGGTAAAGGCCGGTGATTTTGGGGGGTCGGCCTGCATCACCCGGAACAAGGCCCGGCGGCGTTCGAAAAACCCGCTGATTTTGCGGCAGACGGCCAGCAACCGCGCGGGGAATTCCCCGTTCGCGGAGGCCTCCTTGCGGATCATGCCGCAGAGTTCCTCGAACCCGGCCATGGCCAAATGCAGAAACAAGTCCTCTTTGTCCTTAAAATAAAGGTAAATGGTTCCTTTGCCGACCCCGGCGGCGGTGGCCACGTCATCGAGCTTGACCTCGTGCGGTCGCAAGAGGGGCAGCATCTCCTCCGCGGCCCGCAGGATGCGGGCGCGTTTGTCGGCATTGTTCTGTTCGCGTTGTCCCATTGGTTGAAAAACTGACCGGTCAGTTCTCGCTCAACCCCGGTTTTGTGTCAATGTTGCGCAATTGATTAGCCGCGGAAGGAAGGTTTGATGGGATATGTACGGTTTTTGACACAATTGCATGGCATTGCGGCGGGGCGTATCGAAAATGATCAAGAAAGGGGTTGACTCCAGCGTCCCGGGATTTTGGGATGGGCGCTGTAATTGATAGTTTATTCAACCCATAACCAGCACAACATCCCTATGAAATTAAAACATCTGATTCCGGCAACCGCCGCCCTTGCCTTCGCGGCCACTTCTCTCTCTGGACAAGCAATCCTTTTTCAAGACGACTTCAGTTCGACCGGACTGGGTGGATCCGAAGACAACTGGAATGTTTACCGCAACTCCCCCTTTGATTCCAACCGTCTTTTAGAGGTGATTGACACTAATTCCGGGACCCTTTTCGGAGAGGCCAATAACAATTATC
>PXDN01000149.1 GCA_003566375.1 Opitutia bacterium | reverse complement strand
GCTTTCCCGAATGGCGGCGATGTGTTCGCTGACCCGGGAAACCGGATACGGAAAGGAAAAAGCGACTTCGACGCGGTCGGCGGCAAACGGGGCTTCATTGTAAAAGGTGAAATGCCCCGCGTTGTTGTCGAGTATGTTGTTGTCGAAGAATTCCCAATCGCCACCTTCCTCGCGATAGACCATCCGCAAGTCGGAAAGGCGGCTTGATCCGGTGGCGTAATGGTTGCCGATGCGGAAACGGAGTGCACGGCCGGCGGAGCCGTCCACCCGGAAATAAATCCATTTCCAGCCGCCCGGGTTGAAGTTGTCCGGACCTTCGAGGAAAACCCAGTCCCCGACCACATGGGATTGATCGAGCAGCAGGGCCCCGTTGTCAAAATCCTGGTGGAGGGTGATGTCGGCAAAGACCGCCCGGACCAACAGAAGCGAGGCGGCAATGAGCAAAACATGGCGAATCATGGAAAAATCATCTTATCAGGTCGGGGAAATGACAAGCCGGACGCGGCATCGGGTCTTGATCCATTCAGCCCGCGCCTTCTTGCCAGCCGAACAACCGCCGCTCCTTGATCAGGGCGGCCACTTCGGGCGGAACGGCGTTTTCCCATGACGGATCGCCGGATTGGATGAGTTGAAGAATGCCCCGCGAATAGGTGTTGAGCAGATCGGGGTTGTAGTCGGTGAGCTGCGTGATGAACTGGTTGTCACGCAAATGAAAATACAAGTGGCGCAGGTGCGGAAACACCTGGAGGTTTTCTGAGGTCACCAACTCGTGCGGCTCCAAATCAAACGGGGCGGGGTTGTGCTTTTCCCCCATCGCCTCGGGCAGTCCGGCGTATTGTTCCAAGGAGTCGCGGCGCATGGGGTAAACGTAAAGCTTGACCGTGTTGCGGAACAAGCGGCCAAACGATTCCAAAATGCCGCCGTCCAAATTTTCATAATACTTTTCGTTGAAGATCTCGACCAGATTGTTGACCCCCATGACAATGCCGATCATTTCCCGCGTGTAACGCCGGATGTGGCTGGCCAACCGGTAGTATTCCGGGTAGTTTGAAATCAAGACCGGCAAGCCAAGGCGGGAAATGGTGTCCACCCGGGCCAGAAAATCGGCCGAGTCCACTCCGCCGCCGGTAAGCAGGTTGTTCATGGTGATTTCCATCAAAACCAGGATGGTTTCACCCCGCACCTCCGGTTCCGAGGCAAACTGGCTTTGGCCGCAGGCGAGCATGTCCATGTTCACGCGGGTTACCGGGCGGAAGCTTCCGCGTTCCACCAAAACGGCTTTTTTGTAAAGCAACTCTCCGGGGGGGATCACTTCACCCCCGCTGGAAAAGAGGACCGCTCCGGTCAGCTCGTGTTGAACCAGCTCCAGATTCATGAGGCGGTTGTCCAGATTGTCGAAAGCCGGACCGAGAAAGCGGATCAGGTCCACCTCGATCCGGTCGCGGCCGGTGTTGTCCACCAGGGAACGGATGAGGGCGGACGGTTGTTCCCGCAGGTAAAACGCCCCGTAAACCAAGTTGACCCCCACCACGCCGAGGGCCTGTTGTTGTTGCACGTTCTCTTTGTCGAGCATGCGCACGTGAATGATAATGTCGCTGGGGGGCCCTCCCGGTTCGGTTTGAAAACGGATGCCGATCCACCCGTGGCAATCCCCGGTGCCCCGGTAACTTTTGGCCGCGACGGTGTTGGCGAAAGAGAAAAACGTCGATTGCGGCCCCCGGGACTCGGCCAGGCGTTCGATCAACAAATTGTATTCATAATCGAGCATTCGCAGCACCCGTTCCTCCGACACGTAGCGCCCGGATTTCCCGTAAATCTCGTCGCTGAATTTCATGTCGTAGGCCGAGATCGACTTGGCAATGGTCCCGGCCGATCCGCCCGCCTGGAAAAAGCAGCGGGCCGTCTCCTGGCCGGCGCCGATTTCGGCGATGGTGCCGTATTTGACGTTGTCGATATTGATCGTCAGCGCCTTGCGGTTGGTGGTGAGAAGTTGCTTGTCCATGGATGAATGCGGAAAATTCGACCAAACCGGTGCGGGAAGGCTGGATACCGGTTGTTTTCCGGATAGGCCGGTGATTTTGGCAGGATGGCGGGAACGCGTTCCCATGGCAATCCCGATGGGCCCGGAAGGATTCCAGCCGGTGCGGGCTGAGGTTGCGGCCGCTCCGCCGTCACCAAAGAGCCGTTTTCGGGCTTGTCCCGAATGCGGGGATGGCCTTACTCGGATGGACAAGCGGATTGGGCGGAATCCCCGGCGGGATTTCCCCTCCGCACCCGGCTTCCGCGCTCCGTCGCGGCGGTCGGCGCGTTTCCTTGTCATTGATGCCGATTCTCAAAGCCCAGGGTTCCCACCTCGCGGAAATGTACCGCCAGGCCGCCGAAATTTTCGGCGATCTTCCCGCGTTCGCAACCCGCCGCGGGGCGACGGATTGGCATCCCGTCAGCTTCCGGGAATGGTATGAAACGGGTGTGGCGCTGGCCACGGCGCTGATCGAAACCGGGGTTGCCCGCGGGGACCATGTCGGTTTGCTGGCGGACAACCGTTTCGAATGGATCCTGGCCGACTGCGGGGTGCAGTTGTGCGGCGCGGCCGATGTCCCCCGCGGGCGGGATGTGACGGATGAGGAGATCGTCCACATCCTCCGGCATGCCGGAACCCGGGTGGTGTTTGTGGAAAACGAGACCTTGCAGCGCCGCGTGCTGGCCCAGAGCGGGCGCTTGCCGGACCTGGAAACGCTCATTCGCATGGATGTGAACGAGTCGCCGGGAGGCGGCGTCCGCGCGATTTACGAACTGGTGGAGGAGGGCCGCCGCCTGCGGGCAAACGGCGACCGGCGGGTGGAAGAGCGGGCGGGGGAGTTGCGGCCGGATGATTTGTTCACCTTGATCTACACCTCGGGCACCACCGGCGCGCCCAAAGGCGTGATGCTGACCCACGCCAACAT
>PXDN01000416.1 GCA_003566375.1 Opitutia bacterium | reverse complement strand
GGCGCGGCGGCGTTCTCCCATGACGGGCTGGCATGGACCCCGGTTGGGTGGGGAGTGACCGCCTCGATCCACGCGGCCGCCTTTCAGGAGACCAGCGGATTCGCCCTCGCGGGGGCGGGTGGATTTGTGGCGCGCTCCCTGAACGGGTTCGATTGGGAAATTGGTGAGCCGGTCGGCTCACAAAGCTGGGAGGCCCTCTCCGCCGGGACCGGTTGGCTGGTCGCCCTTGGCGGAGACGGCGCCACCGCTCTCTCCGCCGACGGCCAAATCTGGCAAACCCCCGCGCCGGGAGCGCCGGAAGGCCGCTTCCGGGCCGGTTCGGTGGACGCGTCCGGCGCCTTGGCCATGGACGATGCGGGCCATGTATCCATTTTTCCGCTTCCGCCGTTGGCGCTCGTGCTTTCGGATGATCAGGCGGTCGAGCTGGGCGGTGAGGTCACCCTGACGGTGGAAGCGGGAGGCACCGGCCCGTTCAGTTACACTTGGCGGCGTGACGGCGAAGCGGTGCATTCCGGCACGGAAGCTCCCCTTTGGCTGTCGGGTGTCGGACGCGAAGCCATTGGCGAATACCAAGTGACGATTGAAAACGAAGCCGGAGAAACGACCGGCGATCCGGTGTTCGTCACCGTCCTGACCCGTTACGCGGACTGGCGGGAAGAACGGTTCTCCGATCCCAACGATCCCGCCGCCGCTCCCGGAGCCGACCCGGACGGAACCGGCATCCCCAATCTCCTGTTTCACGCGCTGGACCTGCCAGCCGGTAATCCGCGTTCCGGCCTGCCGGAAGCGGACATCGAGACCGTTTCCCCCGCCGGCGGAGCGGTGCCGCTGTTCGGGGTTTTGGATACCGGTGAAGAAAACGGCCGTTATCTCACCCTGACCTTTCCCCGCGCCATCGGGGCGGACGACGTGGTTTATACTCCCGAAGCTTCGGGCGGTTTGGGCGAATGGACTTCCCTGCCTGAGGAGAACAGCCTGCGGGTGGTCCGCCAGGGGACGCGCGAATTGGTGACGGTGCGGGATACTGTTAGCCTGGAGGAAGCGGATGGCAAACGCTTCCTCCGGCTGCGGGTGGAACTGTTGGACTGAGCCGCAAGCGGACCGGACACCCGCCTGCCGGCGTGGCCGAGGAGCCGGGTCCCTCCACGAAAAAACCGCATCGCCCTGGACATCCGTGTCGTTCGCAACGCTTGTCAACCGCGGCGAACCGTTATCACCACCACCCGGCGTTATGCCACCGGTGGTTGTGGATCCATAGTGGATAGATTGCCTCGGTCCGGTAATGGGTGGAAAAACCGCGCAACATACCGAACCAGCCCGGCCGGTGAACGAACAGGTCGTCCCAGCCAAGCGGGCCGCGGAAATCGACCACATGAAAATCGTCGATGGGACTTAACAACCAACCGTCGATGGCACTCTTCTGCCAAATTGCCTGGAGATGGCCGGGGTCTCCGGTCGAACGCATCATCCCAAGATAGGGGGCGTTCCAATTGAAACCGTTGAAGACGACCAAGTCCTCGCGCCCGTTCCCGTTGACGTCGGCCACCCAGTGGCGGTCCTGGCGTTGCATCTGCCAACCAGGGACCGGGAAGTTAACATTATTGTAGCGCACCCCCTGGGCAAGTTGGCCGTTGGCGACCCGGCGCAGCCCGAGATAAACCGGGTGCCAGTCCACCCCGTTGAAAAAGGCCAGGTCGGTCGTTCCGTCGCCGTCGAAATCGAGGGCGTAAACGCGGTCTTGGGGGCGAAAGACCCACCATGGCAGCCCGGGCAGGAAAGGGATTTCGCCGTAGTAGCGGTCCCGTAGTTGAAGGCCGGTGCCGGTGGAGGTGTAAATGCGCAGATGCCCCTGATTCCAACTCTTCCCATCGAAGATGGCGAATTCCTCGCGATGATTGCCATTGAAGTTGCCGACGAGGATTTCCTCGTTTTTCCCCATTTCCCAGTTGGGGAGGTTTTGGTCGTAGCGGCGCACGTATTGCAATCCCGTGCCGGTCGAGCGCAGCATGATCAAATACGGGATCGACCAGTCGGTTCCGTTGTAAATGACTAGGTCCTTCCGTCCGTCGCCGTCAAAATCGAGCAGGAAATGTTGGTCATTTGGGCGCATGGTCCAGCCGGGAAGATTGTTTTTGTAGATGCGCACCGGTTCGAAGCTGTCTCCGTTGGAACGAAGCATGGCGAGGTAGCGGTTGTTGCCCCAGTCCGGGCCGTTGAAAACGATGAGGTCGTCCCGCCCGTTTCCGTTAAAATCCCCGGCCAAAAGGCGGTCGTTTTTTCGCGGGATCCAAACCCAATTGCCGGCGGCGTTCCAAAGCTGCCCGGTGTTGAACCAAGTCGGTTCCAGCACGCCGCCCGCCGGTCTCGGCGGCTCGCCCAGGATGGGGTCGTCCGGACCCCGGTCCCGGGGCCGGGCCAGAAAAAGACCGAGTTGCCGGTCGTCCAGCATGACGAGGTCGCCGAAGCCGTCGCCATCGAAGTCGCCCACCACCGTCTTGCTGAAATCGCGGTCCTGCCGTGGATAAGCCACTCCCCGGAAGCGTGTGTAGCCGACCGGATTGTGCAGCCGGGAACCGGTCCGCATGCGGCTGGTCAACGTGGGCCGGTAGAGGCCGCTGTTAAAGCGGGTGGTGCCGATGGTCGCGCCAATAAATTTTCCCACGTCCTGAGTCTGGACCGCGATGTGATTATCGAAGTTAAGAAACGGGCGCCACGAGGGCACCCACTGCGCCCATTTGGGCGCGCCGAACAACTCGTTATCAAGGTTGATGGCGGCCGGTTTGCCGCCGGTGTAGGTGCCGCCGCAGGATGAGGTTGCCGTGCAGCTGTATTCGTCGCCCAGATTTCCGAACAGATGCCCGAACTCGTGGGCGAAGGTGTTAGCCGAGCTGTTGAGGGTGACGGCAAACTGGTCGCCTCTCCGGCACCCTCCGGCACCCTCCTCGTTC
>PXDN01000068.1 GCA_003566375.1 Opitutia bacterium | reverse complement strand
CCGCGCCCATGACGAAGCCGGCAACACCGGGGTTTCCTCCCCCGTGTTGGTCACCGTCCACAACACCGCTCCAGAACCGGAACCCGCTCCAGAACCGGAGCCGGAACCAGAGCCGGAACCGGAACCAGAGCCGGAACCAGAGCCGGTTGATTCCGATTCCCCTTCCGAAGGAGATGGGGAAATAGAGTCGGAACCGAAAGCCGACGAACCGGCTGATGTCACGCCTCCCTCCGTGGCCATCACCTCACCCTCGAGCGGGCTGCGCGTGCGCAACGGCGTCACCCATGTGAGCATCGAGGCTTCGGACGACACCGGCGTGGAGCGAATCGAGTTTTACGTCAATGAAGTCCTGCACAGTACTGTGTTTGAATCGAATGCGTCCATCAATTGGAACACCACCCACGCAGCGCGGGGGGAAAACAGACTTCAGGCTTTCGCCTACGACGCCGCTGGCAACGTCGGCTCGTCGGTGATCGTGACCGTGACCAAATAGTTGGTTCGTTTGGCATCAGGTTATGGGGTTGAAGCCCGGCCGGTTCTTCCGGCCGGGTTTTTTTCATTTCAGGCTCGAGAGCTTCCATGGGAGCGCGCGAAATCTTGCTCTCGACGTGAAAGTGGCTTCGTATCGGATCCCATGGACCTAACGGCCATCTTGCTGATTTTGCTGATCGTGTTTCTCTTCGCGATTACTCTTTTGCTCCCCCTCTTCTTCTTTGGCGGGGGAATTGTTGCTCTGGCCTGGGGGCTGACCCGCGGATTGTCCGGCAAAGAGAGCCGGCTTTCGCCGACTGCGGGATTCCCGCTTCCGTCGCCACGGTTTCAGTTTCCAAAACCGGAGCCCGGACCGAGGCGCTGGCTGGGGTGGCTTTGCACCTTCATTGCTTGCGCGTTTTTTCTCATGGTCGGATGGGAAGTGGCGCAAGGGTTGGTCGAAAAAATCGGGGGGGCGACTTGGTTCGCGTGGGCGGCGGCGGTCTTGGCCGTGCTGACGGGAGCGTTGCTCCTGCTCGCCGCGTTGGCGGGGTTGTTTCCGGGCGGCAGGGCCTCCTTTTACAAAATGGCCATCCTGAATACGGCTCATCAACGGCTTTTCCGCAAACGTGAATCCGAAGAGGCTGATTTCGCGGACGCCGGCGCGGCGGCGGGGGTTCCCGGAGTGATCACCCGTTCGGAAAGCATCGCCTTGTGGTCCGCCGCGGAGAATTTCGGGCTTCCCGAATTGGATTCAATGGACCACGCCGCCCGCCGAGCCGTGGAAACCCGACTCGATTTAGCCCGAGCCGCACCCTCTCCATTGCGGGCGCTCGCATTCACCGGCCGGGACACCCTTGGCCGGTATTTGAAATGCAGTTACACTTTTCGGCAAACAACGCCGGTGTGGTATTTGCCTGAAAATCACGTTTGGAGGATTTGTTTTCACCATGAATGGCCCGAGGCCACCGAATCCAGTTTGCTCGCCACCCTTTTGCACCGCCATCTCCCCCAACCCCGAATACCGCTTTTCACCCTCCAAAGAGGTCTTCTAGGCCACTTGCGTGAGCAGGCGGCCATCCTCCCGGCCGCCGCGGATCCCTTTTACCCGCACCGCAGATTGCGCGCGGCCAAGCAGCGGGACGGACTGCCCGCGACCTTGGCCGATCTCGAAACCGCCCTGTTTCCCCTCGATCCGGATTTCACGCTCGATGCCGCCGCGTGGGAACGCCATAACGTGGCCACCACCACCGCCGTGGCGTTGGCCGGTTGGCTGTTGCGGAACTCGCCCGATTTTACCGGCTGGCTGAAAAACGGGTTTCCCAAGACCAAAAGATCCCCGGACGCGGCATTCCGCCAACTCTTTAACCTGGATCCGCAACAGGCGTTGCGGGAGGCGTTGTCTGATTGCGAACAGGAACTCCTCCCCGAACCGGTCCCGGTGGCAAGCGGCCTTCGGCAAGAATGGCGCGCGCGCCTGCTTCCTCTCATTCGCAACCGCCGGGAAGATCCGGTGAGAGCCGTGGCGGCAATGGATTTGATGCGCCTGCGGGGGCATCCGCTGGCGGGTGAGGTTTTGATTGAAATTCTGGAAGCACCCGGCGATCCGCTCTACTGGCACGCGGTGATCACTTTGGAAAACCTGTTTGGCGAAACCGGCGGCCGCTCGGCCCATTATTGGCAGGGCCGCCTGGACCGCCTGGCCTGTTACGGCTCAACTCCCGCCACGCCACCGCCCCTCCCCGGAAGTCGGTGAAGAAATAGAAGAAAATCCGCTATCCACTTGGCGGATCGGGTAACAGAGGCGAGACTCATTCAGTGAGAATCCATTTGATACCATGAACACGTTTTTTTGCGGATGCGGGAGCAGGCTGCATTTTGAAAACTCCGGCTGTTTGGCCTGCGGCTCGGCGGTTGGCTATCTTCCGGATGAAAACCGGATGGCGGCCCTGGAACCGGGGGACAATGGCCTCTGGAAAGCAACGGGCCACAGCCGCGCGCCAGACCGGCTCTGGCGCATGTGTCGGAATTACGAACTGGAGTCGGTCTGCAACTGGATGACTCCGGCGGACAGCGGCGATTTGTTTTGCACCGCCTGCCTGCTCAACCGAACCATTCCCAACCTCGGAGTGGAGGGCAACCGGGAGTTGTGGGGAAAACTGGAGTTGGCCAAACGGCGCCTGGTTTATACCCTGCTTCGTTTGGAACTCCCGGTGGTCTCCCGGTTCCGCGACCCGGAACGGGGTTTGTTGTTCGATTTCCTAGCCGATGACAAAATCGAGTTCGCCGAGGGGCAAAAGGTGTTCACCGGCCATTCCTCCGGAGTTATCACCATTAACGTGGCCGAGGCCGATGACGCGGTTCGGGAAAAAATGCGTCTAAATTTGCGGGAGGTTTACCGCACCCTGCTTGGGCATTTTCGCCACGAAAGCGGTCATTATTATTGGGATCAGCTGGTGGTTGGCCATCCCGGCATCGATCAAGCGCGCGCGGTGTTTGGCGACGAGCGGGAAGACTACGCCGCCGCCTTGCAACGGCACTACTCGTCGGGTGCTCCCGCCAACTGGCAAAACTCCTACGTCACCCCCTACGCGGCCGCCCATCCGTGGGAGGACTGGGCCGAAACCTGGGCGCATTATCTCCATATCATGGATACGCTGGAGACCGCCGCCGCCCAGGGCCTGGCCATTGGCTGTGAAGGCCGCAACCGGGTTTTGTCGAATACCTTTGGACGGGACTTCGGGGAAATCCTCGAGGATTGGCACGCGCTCAGACTGGTTCTCAACAGCCTGAACCGCAGCATGGGCATGGGCGACGCCTACCCGTTTGTCATTTCCGCGTCGGTGGCCGCCAAACTCACGTTCATTCACAACTGGATTTCGGAAGCCACGCGGGAGTTTCGGGCAACCCCCGCCGGCGTCACTTGAAATCCCGGGTCAACGGGCGGCGATTCCTTCCAAAACGGTCTTGGAGACTTCGATGCCGCGCTCCATCACCCCGAGGTGAAAACTTTCGTTGGGCGCGTGCAAATTATCCTCCGGCAAAAACAACCCGATCATCAACGAGTCCAGCCCGAGCACCGATTGCAATTTCGCGATGATCGGCACGCTCCCCCCTTCGCGCAGATAGAGAGGCGGTTTGCCAAAAGATCGGGTAATGGCCGCCTCCGCCGCGTCAAACGCGCGGGCCAGCACTGGATTTTGCCCGGCGGGCGTGTTCGGGCGGCGGGGTGGCACCACCAGGTAAGGAGAGCCACCGTGTCCAGGCTTGATGTCGAGCTTTACCCCGGCGGGGGTCCGTTCACGGATGGTTTTCATCACCAAATCGGCAATTTTTTCGGGAGTTTGATTCGGCACCAGGCGGCAACTGATCTTGGCGAAAGCGCGCGCGGGAATGATGGTTTTGCTCCCTTCCCCTTGGTAACCTCCCCCAATCCCATTGAATTCCAAGGTCGGCTGAAACCGAACCGCTTCGAACGGGGAAAAACCCGGCGGCGTGTGAAAGCCGCTCACCCCCAGAAATTCCGCATAAGCCTTTTCATCGCCGCCCAACATCGCGAGCTGTTCCCGTTCCCACGGCTCGACATCCAGCACATCGTCATAGAATCCAAGAACGTTCACCCGCCCGTCGGGATCGTGCAGGGAAGCGCACAAATCGGCCATCGCCTGGATCGGATTGAGAATTGCCCCGCCGTGAATGCCGGAATGCAAATCCCCGCGCGGACCGGTGATTTCGATTTCAAACGTCAGAATGCCCCGCAAACCGGTGGTGATGACGATCTGGTCCTCGCGGGGACTCCCCGTGTCGGACAAAAACACGAAATCAGCCCGCAACCGGTCGCGGTATTTTTCAAGAAAGGGCTGAAAACTCGGGCTGCCAATCTCCTCCTCCCCCTCGACCAGAAAGGTGATGCGCAGCGGAAGCTCAGGTTGTTCTTCCAAGAGACGCAAAACCGCCGACAAATGAACCAGCAGCGGCCCCTTGTTGTCGGCCGCTCCCCGTCCATAAAGACGCCCATCCCGCACCTCCGGTTCAAAAGGAGGGCTTTTCCAAAGATCCAGCGGATCCGGCGGCTGCACGTCATAATGCCCGTAAATGACCACGTGCGGCCAAGAGGGATCCCCGCCCCTCGTGGCGAGGATGATCGGGTGAAGCGGCGTCTCCACCGTCTCCACGGAAAATCCAGCCCCCGCCAGCAGGTCGCTGACGAACTCCCTCGCACCGGTCATCCCGTCGTGAAAGGCGGTATCGGCGGATACGCTGGGAAAGCGGATGTAATCTTTTAAAACGGATACAGGATCTTTCATAATCAAAGGTCTGGCACCATCCGAAATCTCAGGACGATGAAATGGATTAACTCACACTAACCAAGCCCGCGGCCAAACCACAACCCAATCCTGAAACCTCCGCGCACCGGCCCAATAGGAAACACAGCCCCCCGTTCCGCCATCCGCAAAACCAGCAACAACCACCGCGCGATCCCCGTACCCATAGCACCCCCGTCCACATAGCACCCCATTGCCCCAAATCACCCCTATCACCCACCAAACAAAACGACATTAATTTTATCAGCTGCTAAAAATAATGTCGCGTCAGTCGGGAGCCGGAAATCCGGTTTCCCGGAAGCGGGCTGCGAGTTTGCTCCAAAATTCAAGACGCTGCTTCCAGATTTTTCTTCCCCTGTAACTCCGGGGAAGCAATTCGTCTGGCAAGAGGGGATCGCTTTCCAAAACCGTTTTCCACGAGCCCTGCTCGGCGGCCGCCCATTGATGCCAGGCATCCGCATTGACCGGTTCGCCGGACAAAAATGATTTTCCCTGTTCAAGCAGGTTGGCGAGTTCTCCCCACTTCAAGTCAATGCCCTCAAAATCCCAAGCCTCGCCGACCATTTCCGCGGGTTTTTCCCCTCCAACGGTTCTGCCTTCAAAGAGCAGGAGTGACGCGGGGTGACGGTCGCCCCGCAACTGTTTTCCAATGGCGTCAACCGGATCGGGGCTGAGCCAGACGCTTCCCTGCAGACAGCCCAACCCATGCTCCCGCAAAACTTTTCTCAGCCGGGCGCGCGGAGCAGCGGGTTTCTGAGGCAAATCAAACATCAGGAGGCGCCATCTTCCATCCCAGGCGCGCCCCCACCGCTCTTCCGGATCCCATCCACCCAATGCGGCCATCCGTCCCTTGGGGGTCAAACGGTAAACCCGGTCGGCCTTTCCACCGGGAAGACGCTCCAAATAAGCCTCGGTCCGCAAACGTTGAATTTGTCGCAGCGACCCGCGCCGGGAAGCCCACCCTTCAAAGCTCTCATCCGCGTGGCGGAAAGACGGGCGAAACAGATCCCCCGCCAAGGACATCAACTCCCATAAAAAAAGTTCAGTGGACGCTCTCACATTACTACCGACACCACCAAAAACGTCCCACCATGGCGACAATAATTTTAGCACCTGCTAAAATTATTGTCGCGTTTGCAAGGCAGGGGTTTGTGTTGGGCGGGGTGTGGAATGGGAGGGCACTTGGATTCACGGCCGTTGCCCGGTCTATTCTCCGCGTGGGAGGAACGGTGCCGTTGCGGGGATAATCCCGAAATGGCCTGATGGCGCCGGAGGGAGGAATCAGGTGGTGACGCGGGCGGCGTTGTCGGCCTCGAGGGCGGCCATTTGGCCTTTCAACAGCTCACTGACTTGCGCCAGGCGCGAAGCCGGCGGGAATTCCCGGTAGGGCCGAAGCACTTTTTCGGCTTGTTCAATTTCAGAATGCACCCAGTCCACCACCTCCTGAAAAACTCCGTGGTGAAGCATTTGTTCGGCGCGAACCCGTTTGCCATCCGGACCGTCGGTGCCACCGCTGCATTCTTCACTATTGGAGCCGAGTTTTGCCTGCAAGAGAAGCAGAGGCAGCGTCAGTCGACCGCTGTCAAGGTCGGTACCAAGAGTTTTGCCCGCCTTCTCCTCGCGCCCGAAAAAATCGACCAAGTCGTCGTAAACCTGGTAGGCGACACCAAGGTGCCGTCCGAAAGCACCGGCGGCCTCGGCGAATTCTTCCGGATAATCGGCCAGTTTGGCTCCCAAAAAAGCGGAAACGGCAAACAATTCGGCGGTTTTCAAATCGACAACACGCCAGTAGTCCTCGAGGTCAAACCGGTCCTTTTCACTGCGAAGCGTCTGGGTGATTTCACCCACACAAACACGACGGGTGGCGAGGGAAACCCGGTGGCAAACCTCGGTGGTGGGAAAACGGGTGGAGAGGTGGACGGCTTGGGAAAAGATGGCGTCGCCCAGCAAAACGGCGGTATGGGGGCCGTAAGCGCGGGCGGCCGTCGGCCGGTTGTGCCGGGTGGCGGCGGAATCGAGGATGTCGTCGTGAATCAAAGTGGCCAAATGAACCAGTTCCACCACTGCGGCCGCGCGGATATGATCCTCGGAAACCAATCCGGCATCGCGCCACCCGCCGAGAAAAACCAGTGAGGCGCGAATGCGCTTGCCGCCGGAAGTAAGGCAATACCTCACCAAATCGCGGATTTCCGGCTCAAACCGTTCCGCCTGGCCGTCCAAATACTCCCGCAACGCCCGCAAGTGGGGATCGAGAAGATCCTTTAATGCGGCGAAATCGCCGTTTGGCCCGGGGGCCTTTCCTATTTTCCTGCTTGCAAGCATGTCGCCAGATTACCGATGTATAGTTATCTCTTCAAATCGGGGGAGTGTGGGGATACAACTGCCGATGGCAATTTTCAATTCACCCCGCAAACTATCACTTTCCAATTCGCAGCAACCAATGCCGGACAGTCCATTGTTGATTCTCGCGGGGCTCGGAGCCTCCGTTTACTTCTTTTACCTGTGGTGGGGAGACCTGCAAGCCAACCGGGCGGGGGCTCCCCGTCCCAACGCCTTTCCTGGCGCCACCCCGGCTCCGCCCGTCGCCGTCATGATTGCGGTGACCGGCGCGTTGATCATTCTCGGGCTGGAGGTAGCCGGGGAGTACGGGCTTGACCTGGTGGATCAACAATCCGACATCACCCTGTTGTTCGCGCTCTTCACCCTCTCGGCGGCTTTTGTGGAGGAATTGATTTTCCGCGGTTTCCTGGTCGTGACCAAACGCGGGCGGGTGTTTCTAATTGGAAGCATTCTGTTTTTTTCCACCTTGTTCGCGTTGATACATCCTTTCCTTTGGGAATGGGGTGACGACGGCTTGGTTTTTCAATTCACGACCAAGGCCTGGTTCAGCACCGCGATCGTGTTTGTGAATTCCCTTTGGTTCTACACGGTGCGGTTTCTTCCGGTGAACCCGCGGCATTCGCTGATTCCGTGTATCTGCGCCCACTTCGCCAGCAACCTCGGGGTCATCCTCATCAAGGCGGCCCAGGGGCATGTCATCGGTCTATGGTAAGGGTCCAACTTGGTGCGTATTCCCTTCCTCCACCGGAGCTTCAAACCCGTTTTTTCCTTTTCAAGAAACAAAGCTCTGCTAGTGTGACCCAAACCTCATGAAGTGCGTTTTTTTAGTCGAGGACAATCAGGACAATGCCGATTTGATCAGCGACATTCTCGGTTCCCGCTACCATCTTGTGCATTTTCCGAGTCCCGACAAATTGTTGGCAGGCATCAAACGGAAAACCCTGCCGATGCCCGATCTCCTGTTGCTCGATATCTCCCTGCCCGGCATGGACGGGGTGGAATTGCTGCACCGCCTGCGCGGGGACCCTGCCTTTCAGGCAATACCCGCCATCGCCCTCACCGCCCACGCTCTGCGCCATGACCGCGAGCGGTTTCTCGCCGCCGGCTTTAATTCCTACGTCAGCAAACCGATTGTGGACGAGGACGCGCTCATGGACGCCGTGGCCAAGCACCTGACCGAATGAACTCGCCGCCCCCAACCGAATCCACCGAGAAATTCCACCTTAAGGGAATCTCCCGCATTTTGCTGGCCATGCTGGCCGTGGTGGTGGCGGCGCTGGCCATCCATTTCTTTGCCACCAGCGAGGACCACAACCAGCAATTTCTCATTACCGGTCTGATCGTGGTCGGGCTGGCGCTGGGTTTGTTTGAAATCCGCAGACTCAATCAACGGCTCGCCAACCTGGCCAACGTGGCCAACGAATTGGGACAGGGGCTCTACGAATCACGGGCCGAAAGCGAAGGCCGGGACGCCGTCGCCTTGGTTGGAAAATCCCTGAATGTCATGGCCGACCGAATCGCCACCACGGTGAACGATCTTGAGCGGTCCCATTCCGAGTTGGCCAAATCCCAGGAAAAACTCTCCCGCCAAAATCTTGAGCTGAGCCAAGCCTATGAGCGCCAGTCACGGTTCGGAGAGTTTCTCGCCAAACTGAATGCCATCGACGTCGAATCCATCGGGCGGGAAGGATTTCCCGACATGCTGAACGCCGCCCGCGGCCAAGTCGGCGTCTTTTTTCTGTTCGACGAGAAAACACAACAACTCAACCGCTTGGCCGAATTCGGAGTGGACCGAACCGCCCTGCGGCAAATCGCGCCGGATAACAACTTTGAGGGAGTCCCGGGCGAGGCATTCACCCGCCGGGAATGGATCGTGATTGAAGAACTCGACCAAGACCTGCTCCCGGAACTGGATCTGGGCTTCGGCAAGGCCCGCCTGCAAACCGTCTATGCCATCCCCCTGCTGTTTCACAACAAAGCACTTGGTGTGGTGATGATCGGAAGCGTGCACCCCCCCTCCGAAGCGAACACCCTGACTTTGCGCAACTACAGCCGGGCGCTGGCCCACGCCCTCAATAACGCGCTCACCCACGAGGCCGTTCAGTCCCAAACCCGCGAGTTTGAGAGCGCCAACGAACGGTTGTTGGCCATGGACACCCACCGCCGACAGTTTGTCGCCAACATGAGCCACGAGTTGCGCACCCCGCTCAATTCGATCATCGGATTCTCCGGCGTGCTTTCCAAAAACCGGGATGGCGTCCTCACCACGGGCCATCTCGACCGCATCGAAAAAATCAACCGCAACGGCAAACACCTGCTGCAACTCATCAACGACATTCTCGACCTTTCCAAAATGGAAGCCGGCGGCATGGAAGCGGAATTCGAACCGATCCAACTCGCCCCCGTGCTGGAGGAAGTCCGCGACATGCTCCTGCCGCAGGCCGACGCCAAAGGAATCGATTTGCGGCTTGAACTGCCGGAAGCCGATGTCATTTGCGAAACCGACGCGGTCAAGATCAAGCAGGTTGTCATCAATCTCGCCAACAACGCCGTGAAATTTACCGAGAACGGCAGTGTTTCAATAAAACTGATCCCTCCCGACGTGGTGTGCCCCGGTCCAGCCATCGAAGTGCGCGACACCGGCATCGGCATCAGCGAAGACAAACTCGACACCATTTTCGAAGCCTTTCGCCAGGCTGACAGCACGACCTCCCGCAAATACGGCGGCACCGGCCTTGGCCTGACCATCTCCCGCAACCTGCTCGCCCTGTTGGGTGGACGCGTTCGCGTATCCAGCCGGGTGGGACAGGGAAGCGCTTTCACCGTGGAACTGCCGGCCCTCTCCCACTCGGGCCGGAAAATGTCCCCTTCCGAAGAGAACGGGCAACACCGGGAAGTCGGCGAAACGGCTGGCCGACCCCGCTGAAACCGCGCCACCGCTCCATGCTCGATTTTCCCCGAAATCTGACCAACACCGGAAACACCGGCTTTTTGCAAACCCCCATCCTCATGGTGGATGACCGGCGTGACAACCTCGACCTGCTGGACGATCTGCTGCGCGACGCCGGGCACACCCATCTTCTGCCGGTCGAGTCGGGCCAAGAGGCGCTGGAACTTCTCGCCGCCCGGCCCGACATTGGGCTGGTGCTGCTCGACCTGCAAATGCCCGGAATGGACGGCTGCGCCACCTGCCGGGCCATTTGCGGAGACAAACGAACCGCCCACATACCAGTGATCATGGTTACCGGCGGCACCCTCGACCGCGATGACGCCCTGGTCCAGAGCTTTGAGGCCGGCGTGATTGATTTCATCTCGAAACCCCTGCACGAGCTGGAACTGCACGGCCGCGTGCGCTCCGCTCTCGCCCTCTACCACGAACGCATGGCACTGCGAAAGCAAACCGAAGCCCTCCGCGCCAGCGAGGAACGTTTCCGCTTCGCGGTGAGCGGCGTTAATGACGGGGTGTGGGATTTGAACCTGGCCAATGGGACCGCCTTTCTCTCCCCCAATTGGAAACGCAATCTCGGCTACGAAGACGGAGAACTCGCCAACACGGTGGAAACTTGGAAACGCTTCGTCCATCCCGAAGATCTGGGCGACTTCGAGGAGGCGCTGGATAGGCATTGGCAAAGGCCCGAAAGCATTTTTTCCCTGGAACACCGCCTGACACACCGGGACGGCTCCGTCCTTTGGGTGCTATCCCGCGGCACCACCCTCCGGGACAAGGCCGGAAACGCGGTCCGCATGTGTGGATCGACCGCCGATCTTACCCGGCAAAAACAATTGGAAACCCAATTGCGCCACAGCCAAAAGATGGAGTGCGTCGGGCGTTTCGCCGGCGGCGTCGCCCATGATTTCAACAACATCGTCTCGCTCATCAGCGGCTATTCCGAAGTCATCCTCAGCCAGATGGATCAGTCGGAAAAAGTGCTCCGCTACACCCGGCAGATTCTCCAGGCGTCCGACCGGGCGGCCACCCTCGCCCGCCAATTGCTCACCCTCAGCCACAAAGCTCCGGCCAAGATGGCGCCGCTTCATGTCGGGGAAGCCCTGGCCCCGCTCAAAGAGGTGTTGCACCACATCCTCGGTCCCCGCATTGAGCTGACTCTGGACACCGGCGATTCAACCGCCATTTTGGCTGACCGGGGGATGATCGAGCAAGTGATCCTGAATTTGGTAATCAATGCCCGCGACGCCATGCCCGATGGCGGCAGGCTGCTGATCTCCGTCTCCCGCGCCGAGACGGTGGAAGGAGACGGAGACGACCCGAAAACAGCGCTCCGCCTGCGCTTCGCCGACACCGGCTCCGGCATGAACGATGACACCCTTTCACGCCTGTTTGAACCGTTTTTCACCACCAAAAAAGAGGGGCACGGCACCGGGCTCGGGCTCTCCACGGTTTACAGCATCCTGAAAATCCACCAAGGTTGGATCGACGTGAAAAGCGAGGTCAACCGTGGAACCACGTTCGATTTGTATTTCCCGATTTCATCCCACGCCATGCAAACCACCTCCGGCACCGGCCAATCCACTCCCCCATCGCGCGAGCACGGCATCCTCCTTGTCGAAGACGAGGAAGCCCTCCGCGAAATGACCCGCATGGTTCTCGCCGGCCACCGCTTCAAAGTCTGGGAGGCCGCCTCCGGGCCCCACGCCCTTGAAGTTTGGAAACGCCACCAGGAAGAGATCGACGTGCTCTTCACCGACATCGTCATGCCGGAGGGAATGACCGGGGGGGATATCGGGGAAAAATGCCGCGGCGAGAAACCCGGACTGAAAATCATTTACACCAGCGGCTACCAGTTGAGCACTCTGCCCAAGGCGGATTTGATCGAAAAAAACGGCATCTTCATTGCCAAACCCTATGTCCCCTCCAAAGTCGCGAAAATGATCCGGGAAATGTTTTCCGAATAAAGGCTTGTCCCGGAGCGGATAACTGGAAGCTTGGAAAACAACCCATGCTTGCCACCGTCTCATCCGCCGCCCTGCAGGGAATCGACGCCGTTCCGGTGACCGTTGAAGTCAACACCGGCGAACGGGGCGATCCGAAACTTATCCTTGTCGGCTTGCCGGACACGGCGGTGAAGGAGTCGGACGACCGGGTCTTTTCCGCTCTTAGTAACAGCGGGTTTCAAATGCCCCAAACCCGCACCACCATCAATCTCGCCCCGGGCGATCTGCGCAAGGAGGGACCGCTTTACGATTTGCCCATCGGGCTGGGGATTCTCGCGGCCACTCACCAGCTTGATCCGGCGGTTTTGGACAATTACATCATCGCCGGTGAATTGAGCCTTTCCGGAGCCACCCGCCCGGTGAAGGGAGCCCTGGCCATGGCCATTCTCGCGCGGGACAGTGGAAAAAAAGGCGTCATCCTGCCGCCGCGTTCCGCTGAGGAGGCCTCACTGGTCGAGGGGGTGGAAATTATCCGGGTCGAGTCCTTGGATGAAGCGTTTCGGTTCCTCAGCGGCACCGCTTCCCTTGAACCCGTGGCCAAGGCCGACCGGACAAACGCGAGTCCCGGCACCGACGGGAGCGCCGGGGTTGATTTTTCCGAAATCAAGGGACAACACCAAGTCCGCCGCGCGGTGGAGGTGGCGGTGGCGGGTGCCCACAATCTGATCGTCATCGGACCGCCCGGAAGCGGAAAATCGATGATCGCCAAGCGGATTCCCACCATCATTCCGGCTCCATCACTGGATGAGTATTTGGAAATCCTCCGCATTCATTCGGCGGCGGGGCGAACCTTGTCCGGGGAGATGCACTGGTTTGAACGTCCCTACCGGGCGCCCCACCACACCATCAGCGACGTGGGCCTGCTGGGCGGCGGAGCCATTCCCGGGCCGGGAGGAGTTTCCCTCGCGCACCACGGGGTTTTG